>JBLIRS010000031.1:0-16362 GCA_049472415.1 bacterium
ATTATAGAGTGTAATAAGGTCAAAAGATCCTTCGATACCTTCAGGAGGGGAACAAATATCTCCCTCCATAATCATGAACTTATCACTCAGTCCCCAATTTTCTATGTTTTGCCTGGCTTGCTCAACTACTGCCACATCTATATCAATACCTAAATCTTTCAGCTTATCAATCACGGATTGAGCAGTTTGATCATCAGACGTTAATGCTTCATGAATTTTGCCGTGGTCCAAAAAGGCTTCAAATGTATTGTCCGGCAGGGTATTAATGGTATTTTTCCCTATAAGTTCCGATACATATTTAATATCACTATAATCCGGATTTTTGGTACCGGTAGAACCCCATAGCACTCTTTGGAGCTTTGCCCCTTTTTCCTTTAGCGCCTGAAACTCTTTTCCGGAAAAGATTTCCAGATACTTTTGAAAAATCCTTTTCGAATTCGCGACGGCAGCTTTTCCTTTTAAGGCTTCAAGAGCTCTTTTTCTTGATTCATCACTTGTCTTTTTTGTAAGCTCATCAAGCTCTTTATCCACAACCGTGTCAATACGGCTAACAAATACACTTGCCACTGATGCGATTTTGCTTATATCTTTTTTGGACTCGTACATTCTTTTCAAGCCCCTCAAAAAGGCTTGAGCCGTTTTTTTATATTGTTCAAGAGAGAATATGAGGGTAATATTGACATTTATTCCGGAAGCCAGGAATTCCTCAATAGCCTCAAATCCGGCATCTGTCGAGGGGACCTTGAACATTACATTCGGGCGGTCAACCTTTTTATGCAACCTCTTTCCCTCTTCGATAGTCTCTTTTGTTTTTAATGCCAGTTGAGGATTGATTTCCAGACTCACATATCCATCTATACCCCGGGTGCTTTCATAAACCGGTTTAAAGATGTCCGCTGCTTCCTGAATATCCCTTATGGTAAGATCATCATAGATCTGGAACGTGGATTTGTTTTGCTTGCATAACTCTATTATTTTGTCATCATAGTCGTTGCTTTTACTGATTGCTTTATCAAAGATGGTAGGATTGGATGTCATGCCCCTTAATCCTTTATCAATCATCTCTTTTAGCTTTCCGGTCTCAATAATGGAACGATTGATATTGTCCAGCCAGATACTTTGTCCAAAAAAGGCCAATTCCTCAGCAATTTTCCTTGCCATTATGTCCTCCTCTTATTTTCTTTTAATAACCTTTTTAACTGCATTCACGATATCCACATCTTTTAGATGATATTTTTTGAGTAATTCCTCCGGAGAACCGGACTCGCCAAATGTATCTTTTACTGCTACCATTTCTATAGGGACAGGACAATTCTGACCCAAAACCTCAGCAACGGCGCTCCCTAATCCTCCGTTGATCTGATGCTCTTCGGCAGTAACAATGGAATGCGTATCTTTTGCGGATTTAACAATGATATCCGAATCAATAGGTTTTATGGTGTGCATATTGATAACCCTTGATTCAATACCTTCACCGGCAAGGATTTCGGATGCCATTAATGATTCTGAAACCATGAGGCCGCAGGCAATGATTGTGACATCTTTTCCTTCCCTGATCACGTTGGCTTTACCGATAATAAAGGGATCCGATTCCTTTGTAATTACAGGGTAGGGATACCGTCCGACCCTCATATATACAGGCCCGGAGATTTTTGCCATAGCCCTTGTAGCCTTTTTGGTTTCAACAGCATCAGCAGGGCTGAGTATAATAAGGTTGGGTAAGACACGTGTAATCGCAAAATCCTCCAGACACTGGGCGGTTGCTCCATCTTCACCGACAGTGAGCCCTGCGTGAGAGCCTACGACCTTTACGTTTCTTTTGTTATAACAAATGGAAATCCTTAGGATACCATAGGCCCTATTGGTCAGAAATACAGCAAAAGATGACGTAAAGGGCACAAGACCATCCAGACTCAAGCCAACAGCCGTACCTAAAATGTCCTGCTCCGCGATCCCTAAATTAAAAAACCTGTCAGGAAATTCCTTTTTGAAGTAATCAGCACGTGTAGAATCCTCCAAGTCTCCGGAAAGGACAACAATTTTTTTGTTTTTTCTGCCTAATTCTACAAGCGCCTCCCCAAAGGCATCCCTTGTAGCCTTCATATTCCACATTATATTTCCCCTTTTTTTATATTCAAAATCCCAACTCTTTAAGGGCTATTTCCAGTTCTTCTTTTTTAGGGGCCTTGCCGTGCCATTTTGCCTGGTGCTCCATAAAAGATATCCCTTTCCCTTTAACGGTATGAGCAAGAATAACCATGGGTTGGCCTTTAACATCATCAAATTCATTAAAGGCACAGATCAGTTCCTCAAAACTGTGACCATCCACCTCTTTTACATGCCAGCCAAAACTTCGCCATTTATCTGCCAGCGGATCTTCATTTTTAATCTCGGCTACGGGTCCGTTTTCCTGAATCTCATTCCAATCCAGGATGGCGCATATGTTGTCCAGCTTATGATGTGGCGCAGTCATTGCCGCTTCCCATACCTGGCCCTCCTGAATCTCACCGTCACCCAGCACACAATATATATTGAAACCTGCTTTTCTCACCTTGGCCCCTAAAGCGATTCCATTAGCCACAGATAGCCCCTGGCCCAATGAGCCCGTAGAAAGCTCGACTCCAGGCACACCTGTATGAACATGGCCCTGCAAACGACTGCCTAATTTACGAAATGTTTTTAGCTCCTCCCTGGGGAAGTATCCACAATTGGCAAGGGTAACATACACAACTGGACTGGCGTGTCCCTTGGACATGATAAACCTGTCTCTCATCGCCCAACAGGGATTATCGGGTCTATGCCTCATCTTATAATAATAAAGTGTGATTAGAATCTCCACCGCTGATAAAGAACCTCCGGGATGGCCGCTTCCTGCTTCAGTGATCATTTCCAGTATCTCTTTTCTGAAACGGCGGGCAGTCTCTTTTAATATTCTGATATCGATATCCTTCTTATCCAAGGTGTCCTTTCTTAATGTAAAAGGAGTGTGACTTCCTGGCCGGTGAACAGGATTTTTATTTACTACTGATAATACTCAAACTACCATTGAAAGGCAAGGCTGCAGACAAATTATGACTTTAGGGGCCTAAATCAGTACGTAATTTTACTAATTAAAGCAAGTTTAAATAAAAAAATCAATGAATTGTCATAAATTTTTTCCTCTCTTCATACATGATATGAAATATTATACGGGCCGATAATATTTGATTATAATAATTGGTTGAAAATTATAAGTAAATATCAATATATTTAAAGTGGTATTAGATATGCTTTATTTATAATTGATAATGAGGGCCGAACTATGTGTTAAGTAATAGAAAGGGGGTGAAAATAATTCACACCAAAAAGAATCACTAAAATTAGATTAATATCCGTGAACGCAGGACTTAATCGATTTTATTCAAACAGTTAAATCTGAGAGAATTTTAACGAAGATCAAATGAGGATTTTTTCTTTCAAGGTTAGGGAAAGGATTAGTTTTATGTCACATAAGAATTTTTCTAAAGTATCTTTATTTATTTTTTCCATATTATTACTTTTTTGTTTTACGTTCACATGGAACGTATATGCTCAGAATTATTGGACCGCACTTCCTCCCTATAATACATTATGGCCGTTATGGTCACCAGCCTTATCCCCGGTCGATGCCACAACTGGGCTGCCTGTACCAATAGTTTCCAGTTTGGAGCCCTCGACGGTTCTTCCGGTACAGCCGGGATTAACCTGGAACCCAAATCTGGATTATCCATGGCTGTTGTATAATACCCCCGTTGGACTGTCCTATTTCGATCCGTTTTATGGAATAAATTTCTGGCCTCCTTCCAGTCTGGTCGATTCCACAGGAGCGGCGGCTCCAATTCTTCTGCCTGATCTTTATAGCTCTCTTCCCCCTACTAATCCCACGTGGTTACGGCAGAACGTGCTCTTTGGAAACAGTTATTTCCTGCAGGCTTATCCCTCTTTATTAGCAACTGCAGATCCAGCACTATTAATAGCGGCAGCAACAGTTCCTCTGTCACCAATTGTAATTGCGGCACTTAATGCCGGGATTCTTCCTCTGGCCGGATTAACTGCACTATTTCCTCAGCCTCCGGATATTCTTGATTTCTTGACCCCGGCGGCCATTTTAGGCTGGTAGAGATAGTTCCTTCTTTATAACTGCGGTCTTTTTTCACTCGTCCCGGTCCTCTCTCTCTGATGAGAGGGGGCTGGGGCAGGGTGGAAAGTAATAGTCAGCGAGTCTCCTTCTTCTTGAATTATATAATGTTTATCTCCAAAAGATCCTCCGCCAGCCTTACGTCGCCGGAAAAGACCCTGCTGCATTCCATCAATCTTATATTATCCGGATACATAGTAGGATATATATGGGAAAGAAGAAGTATCTTTACACGTGCGCTATTTGCTATAAAACCGCATTCTTTTGATGTCATATGACCCTTCACCTTTAAGGAGTCAGGAAAAGAGCAGTCTATTACCACCAGGTCCGCATCCTCTGTAAATTTGATGAGAGATTTATCAAAGTCACAGTCCCCGGTTATTACAACAGATTTCCCTTCCGCCTCAAATCTGTAAGCAATACTTTCTTCCGTATGGACAGTTTTCGTGGAAAAGACGAAAAGAGAATCCATGTCTAATCTGTCTTTAATCTCAACCAGCTTACATTGAAATGTCTTTAATCTTCTAATAAATGAAGCAATACAGCGTTCATAAAATCCTTTTAACCCGTTTGGCCCGGCTATCAATATATCTTTTTCCCTTTTAAAACCAGGTGTTGCAATAAGTGCTTGTATTAAAGGCACTAAATCTGATATATGGTCAGGGTGCATATGTGTAATAAATATCGCATCGATAGACTTGTAGCTTTTACCCGCCTTCTCGAGTTGAAAGAGTGTTCCGCTTCCGCAGTCGATAAGTATCTCTTTATTTAAAACGTTCAGATAATAACCCGGAGAATGTCTTTTCAGGGAAGGTACACATGTACCACTACCTAAAACAACAAGTTTCATTTCTGAACCCCCTTTATTATTCTATAAATTTTATCGGGATTGATTCAGCAAAAAACACATTGCCGCCAGCTTAATAATTTTATATTATTATCAGCCTTTTTCCCTTGTTTATAGCTTTTCCAGTATAGGATATTTTCCCCTTAATTTCCGATGAATAATTATGACAATCTGTAAAAAGCCATTGAAGGAGCGCTTTGTCATTTTAGGCTAAAGGCCCTTTGAAAAGCCGAGCTTAGGGACTTTAAAAAAAGCTTGAGCGCCGAAATGACTTTTTACAGAACAATAAATTGCATTATAACAGAAAATTAACCGGATAGTTTATGGCCCTTGCTCATATTTGTTATCTAATCTGTGAATTAATCTGGGTTTGTTGAGCAGTAATATGGAAAATCAAGAACTAAATCATTTTCTGGAATACGTCGGCAAAGACCCTTCCCGGCTGATCTTTGAAGACGAGGCTACCGGCATTTACAATCGACGTTATCTGCATCATTACCTGCAATACAAGATTCCCAATAATTCCCAGGAAGATCGATCCCTTTCCTTGATCATGCTGGACGTGGACCATTTTAAGGAGATAAATGATACATATGGTCACCAAATAGGTGATGAAGCTTTAATCTGGGTAGCACGTGTGCTTAAAAAGGTAGCTGGTGAAGATTGCATACCCATTCGGTATGCAGGTGATGAGTTTATGATTCTGCTCCCGGAGCAGAAAAAGGATTTTGCCCTGAGAATGGGGGAACGGCTTTTACAGTGGGTCCGTTCAGAACCATTTCGCCACAAGACCATGGATAGTTCTGTGAACATCACATTCAGTATCGGGGTCGCTTCTGTTCCTATGAATAAAAAGGGTGGCAAGGAGCTGATTCATAAGGCAGATACAGCGCTTTATTATGCCAAACAAAAAGGGCGGGATTGTCTTGCAGATGCTGATAGCTTGGATAATGAGGTAGTATTCTCTAAAACGGCAATAAATAAGCTGGAAGATATCAAAATAGTCGGCCGGAAAAAGCAACTTGAGCAAGTAGCTGAATGCCTTAAAAAATTTGCACAACCACAGAATCAATTCCTTATTATAGAGGGCGCCGCGGGGATGGGGAAGAGCGCGTTTTTAGATGTTGTTCACCGCACTCTGGATCAAAGTAAAATATATACAATCAAAACAAAGGGTATTCCCCATGAGATGTTTCATCCCTATTATTCTATTATAGATATACTGATGTCTATTTTAAACCAGAGAGAAGATAAGGGGACAGGAATTTTCAAGACTCTAAGCGAAGAAGAGATCTCTTATCTATCCAATTTTTTGCCTCCACTGGGAGAAAAGAAATGGTCATCTGCAAAGAAAAATAAAAATAAAAAATTGCAGCGCGAAGACATTTTTAACACATTGATCCGGTTATTATTTAAAATTATCAATAATCGCCCTTTTGCTATACTTGTCGATGATTTGCATTACCTGGATGAAGCAACGCTTTTGTTGTTTCGCCAAATGAAACTCGAGTGTAAGAGTCCACTTTTCATCTGCGGCACCTCGCCCGAAACCGCAGATTTGCAAGACTATAATGAGATTGCCTCACTTGAACTATTTTATAAAAACTATTCTAAGGAACTGGATATAAAAAAGATTACTTTGACACCGCTTACTGCCGTGGATATCGGTAACCACATAAAAGGGATCTTTTCTAATGTGCATTTATCCGAAAACATTATAAAAGAACTCATGCAAATCACTCAGGGTAATCCACTTTTCCTTAGTGAAATCCTACGCAAACTGGTACAAGATCAAAAAATAGTTCTGGTAGGTCATGAATGGCTGGTCCTCCCCTGTGACGAAGGGTATCTTCCAAAATCTCTGGAAGAGATTGTAAGTCAGAAGATAGCTGCACTTGATGAAGAAAATCGTCAATTGCTTGAACAAATATCCGCATTCGGAACGAATGTTCCTTTGAGCGCGCTCACCGGAAGTTCAGGTAAGATAGAGACGCAAGTATTAGAGTTTATTGATAAGGCAAAGAATCAAGGCCTTATCAGTTCGGAGTTTAAACTAAATGATGAAACAATCAATTTTCTCAGCAGGAGCATCCTCCAGATTGCTTATGGCTCTATAGGTGATAAACGCAAGCAGGAGGTGCATGAAAAAATAGGAAATTATCAGGAAGCCCTATATAAAAAGAATCTTTTACCTTCCGTTGCAACCCTGGCTTACCACTTTAAAAGGTCATCCGACCAAACCCGCACCCAAAAATATGAGAAGCTAATAGCCGATTGGAACAGTAAAATCTTCAATGCAAAGGAAGCAGAAGAATATAAAATAAAAGAAGAGACGATGACGACTGATGAATCCCTTGGAGAGAAGACCTTTCTGGATTCAGCCTCTCTGGAAAAAGTGCCCAAAATAATCCGTTACCTGCTTAATGCGTTGAGGATTTTAAAACTTTATCCTAAAGGAAGCCAATCGACAATTAATTCTATTAAGCAATTAAAGGAAGAGATAGACCAGATTTTAGAAAATACAAACTTCATCAATATTGTTCATATATCAAAAACCTTATTAGTCAATGATCAGGTGATTGATATAGACGAATTTGAATCAGTTGCACATAATTTTTTCACTTTTCTAAATCAATTTGACCTCAAAAGTATCGGTTTCTATAAGGGGGTGACTGAGAACGAATTAGAGGTTTTGCTCGATGGCCTTTGTAGCATCAAAGCAGATATTGTCGATCCTGAGTTCTGGCAACGCTTTTTAAATGAACATCCTGATATAACCAATATAAATTTAAGGCAGGTTCGCTACACCAAGAAAGGAGAACCAGATGATCATGAGCTGAAGTTAAGACCGTTTGATCAGAGAGATAGTGTGATTTCAGGAGGACCCTCTTTTCAACTATTCTCACTTGAGCAGGATCTGGTTCAAGAAGATCTGGCCCATATTCTTGAAATCATCCGGGCTCTGCTCAGAACATCCAGAAACATAAAGTTATACCCACTTGAGAGCAAAGCCATATCCGATTCCATCGAAGATCTAATGCAGGCCCTGCAAAATATATTAGCCAAATACCCGGTTCTATCACTTGCACATGTTAGTGGTTCATTGCTGGTTAATGGCAAAAAAATAGATGTCACTGTTTTTGGTACAGTGGGGAAAAGTTTTTTAAAATTCCTTGAAACAACAAGGATAAAAAGTCTAAGTTTTTTACAGTGCATTACTTCTCAGGAATTGCAGACATTCATCGGATCGCTTGGTCATCTTCCTGATGAACCATCGGATAACAATTTTTGGGAAAATCTAAGTGAAGACAAGGAGTTCTCAGGCATACTTTTTAATAAGCAACTTTATGAAATATTGGAAGGAATCAGAGGGAATGATAGTAATGGGAGATCTGAAGAGGACATATCCGAAGAGGGGGAAGATGAGGATACCACTGATGATTCATTAGACGCTTTCCTCGAAGAGATAAAGGAGCGTTTGTCAGATCTTTTTATAAATGAAAATCAGAAAAAGTTAGAAAAGACGGTCAAAGAGCTTTTCAAAGGATTTCATGATCGTGACAGCTCCAGTCGAAAAAAGGTTATTGATTGTTGTCAGCGCATGCTTGAAGAGCTGAACCTGGCCGGAAAATGCAGGTTTTCGGAACTAATGGCCGATCATCTTCTCAATATTTTTTCAGAGGAAAAAGATCTTGATATTTCAAGTAAAATTGCATTGCTCTTAAACCAAATTGTCAATTGCTTTATCCAGTTTGCCGAATATCAGTCGGCAAGCAAGATATTGTTTCATCTCCAAAAAAATCAGTTTCAATATAATAAGAAAAATAATGAACATACTCAGATGCAATCAAAAGGGATTAATATAGAATTGGATACCTCAACTCATAGATTATTGATGGATGATCTGAAATCTACTGATAGTTCCAGACAAAAAGATACAATCCAGTTGTTGGAAATGCTTGGAGAAGCTGCAATACCCATGTTGATTGATGTAATCAAGCAGGAAGATGATTTCCGGATCAGGAAGATCGCATCAGCCCTTCTGGAAGAGATGAGTCCGGGGGTGGGGAAGATGCTCAAACAGGAGTTTCTCAAAGAGATAGAAACAGAGGAACGTATTCGTATCCTGGAAATATTGGATAATTTTAGTACTGATTTAAGAGAAGATCTTGTTTTTTTTCTGACCGACAGAAATCCAAGAGTTCGAAAAGCTGCATTTCAACTTGCGGAGCGGATTGATGAAAAGTATGTGATTGAAGTGCTCATGGATTTTGCTGAGAATGAAGAAACAAGCTTAGCCACCGCAGCTATAAAAAGCCTTGGAAGGTTTAAAATCCCTACAGTGGGTCAAAAGATTCTTTCCCTTTTGAATTCTACAAAGGAGGAGGAGCGGCTTATAGCCATCTGCAGAGCCCTTGGGCAAATCGGAGATCCATCCAGCATTGATCCTCTTGCCAAGATTTTAGCCCCAAAACATTTCTTTGGCTTCCACAGAAAACCAAGTATCCAGGTTCGCACTGCAGCGGCTTATGCCCTGTCACAGATCCCTCATAAAAGGGGAACTGAGGTGCTCAGGCTCTACGTGGGAGATCCTAATCCGGGGATCAAACATATAGCTAAATCTGCATTAGAAAAAGTAAAATCATGACAGGATTGAAACAATGTTAAAAAAACTTAACATCTGTTAACATTTATTGACTCCTTCCTTTTTTCATAAATATTTAAATAAAACAGAGTATTCAAGATTTTTTTTTGTTTTTTTTACCTTCTTTGGGATGAAAAGTGTTAATTATTGATACCACATTTATGTTCAATCAATCTATCTTTTCTTGGGATAATTAATAATTTTTTCATTTTATACTTCGTCATTTTTATAGAGATATTTAGTATATCGGTGTAATAGAAGGAGAAAAATTTTAACAAGCTAATAATATTAAAATTATTTGTTGTGAAAAAGGATTGAATTACTATTTGGCATAAATATTGGATAGGTATTATATATTAAATATTGCAGAACAATTAAATATAGTTCCGGAAAACTATTTGGAGGGTTATGATAGCTATGGATAGAGATATAGATGTTAAAGAAATCCAGAAGGATATTAATGATTTTTTGACCAGAAAGTATGGCAAGAGGGTTCGTTTTACAGGATTTGATCCTTTGCAGCAACAGGCAGGGAATAAAAACGGAGAAGCCGTAAAACAGGAAAATAAGGAAGATTGCCTTTCTATCAACTTCGACATGAAACCTGAGGAACTCAAATCTTACCTTGACGAATATATCGTCAAACAGGATGACGCCAAGGAAGTTTTGTCAACTAAGATCTGCACGCATTTTAACCGGATCAAAATGTTCGATTTGAAGCATAAGAAACGCCGGCACGAAAGAATCGGAGAGGTCAAGAATAATATCATTATGCTGGGCCCCACAGGTGTAGGCAAGACATTCCTGGTAAAACTCATAGCCAAAAAGATTGGTGTGCCCTTTGTGAAGGGAGACGCAACCAAGTTCAGTGAGACCGGTTACGTTGGCGGAGATGTGGAAGATCTGGTAAGGGATTTGGTCCATGAGGCCAAGGGAGACATTGAGTTGGCTCAATATGGAATAATCTATCTGGATGAGATAGACAAGATTGCCGCTTCACCTACCACTTCCGGCCCTGATGTTTCACGTGCAGGTGTACAGCGGGCATTACTCAAGCCTATGGAGGAAACAGAAGTAGAACTGAAGGTTCCTCATGATCCTGTTTCCCAGATGGAAGCCATTATGGAATTTCAAAAAACAGGGAAGCGGGACAAAAAGAAGATTAATTCCAAGAACATCCTTTTTATTATGAGCGGGTCCTTCAGCGGACTGGAAGAGTTGATTAAAAACAGGTTAAATAAACAGGGAATAGGATTCGGAGCAGAGATCAAATGCAAGGAAGAGCATTCCCAGTATATGAAACATGTGAAGGCAGATGACCTTATTCAATATGGATTTGAGTCGGAGTTCATTGGAAGGCTGCCGGTAATAACCGTTTTTGATCAATTGGAGGTGGAAGACCTTTATCATATCCTGCAAAGTCCCACAAGTTCCATAATCATCGGAAAAAAACGGGACTTCAAAGCCTATGGTATCGATTTGCAGTTTGAAGATGAAGCCCTCCGTCAAATTGCGGAAAACGCTTTTAAAGAAAAGACAGGAGCCCGTGGACTCAATAGGGCTCTGGAAAGGGTTTTAATAAAATTCGAACATGCCCTCCCATCGACAAATATCCGTCATCTTGTAATTACAAAGGCCATGGTGGACGATCCGGTGGGTGAATTGCAAAAAATTCTACAAAATGCCGAAGATCCGGATCAGGAGGCACTGTTCAATCAATTGCTGGTTGAAGAAAAAAAAGAGTTGGAAAAATCCCTTCGTAAAAAGGAAGCGGAATTTCAACACCAATATGGAATCAAATTTTCAGATCGAAGGATCAATATAATCACAAAGCGGATAGTAGAAGAACGGCTGGACCTGGATTCTGTTGTTGAAGAATTGCTTGCAGTCTATAAAGAAGCCAGGGATTTTGAACAGAGTTTTACCTTTAGGAATAATATAAAACTATCCTTTAATGAAGAGGCTATTGACTGCCTGGTAGAGAAAGTCTGGGAAGACGGGGTGGATCTGAACGGTTATCTGAAGCAGTCTTTTCAGAATTATGAACACGGATTAAAGCTCATTAATGAGAAGACCAGAAAGTTTGAATTCTCTATTCCTCCTAATGGAGTTGAAAATCCCGAGGAATATCTGAATGATCTGATCAGGGATACATACAGATAATATCTTGTAGTATCCAGCGAAGCTCCGCCTCAAGCCACGATGTCGAAAGGCCGTTTTTCCCGGGCGGAGCTTCCGTATTAAAACACTATGGCTTGAAGCCTTCGGAATAATCGATCTTTGCTTTACTTCGCAGTTCTGTCAGGTAATTGTTAACCGCATCTTGCTGCTTTTCACGATTCAAGTAATATACTATCTTTTCACGGGCATTCTCTAAAGGCATGGCCTGGCCCTCCTGATGGTCTGTCAATTTTATCAGGTGGAGTCCGAATTGTGTCTCAACTATATCACTGACTTCTCCAACCTTTAATTGAAAGGCCGCATCTTCAAAGGGCTTAACCATTCTGCCCCTTTCAAACATCCCCAGATCACCGCCACGGGATTTGCTCGGGCAATCAGAATACTCACGGGCCAGTTGAGCGAAATCAGCACCATCCTCGATTTGCTTACGGATGTCGGATAATTTCTGACGTTTTTGCTCTTTTACCTCGGGTGTATCCTCCGGATCGATTTTAATCAGAATATGACTAGCCTGTATCCGCTCAGGTGTCTGAAAATTTTCTGGGTGGTTATCGTAAAAATCCTTAATTTCATTTTCGCTTACTTCTTCGTTTTTTTCAGATGTGGTTTCCAGGAGTTTTTCGATTCTAAGGTTTGCTCCTATCTCGTCGCGCAATTTTTCCTCGGAAATCCCCATGGCTGAAAGTTGTTCCTTGAATTTTTCAGGATTGGGAAAACGGCTTGATATCTGTTGAATCTGTTTATCAATAGCCTCATTATCCAATTGGATATTCTTGCTGTCCGCTTCCTGATTAAGAAGCCTGAGATTTATCAGATTTTCCAATGCCTGCTGCCACAATTTAGGCATTATCGATTCCATTTGATCAGGAGGAATTTTGCCTTGGAATTGCCGAGCAAGTTTTTCCCTTTCGCTGTCAACTTCGGATTTTGTTATTACGATTCCATTTACGCTGGCTATCATTGAATCCTCCTTTAAGTCAGATATCGGTGGGGCAGCAATAGGTTCCACAGACTCCCCGGTTGGGGATATAGAGGCAGTTTCTTTTCCATCATTTTTGCAGCCGAAAACCATTATCCCGCAGATAAAAAGAATGAATATATAAGATAATCCCTTTTTCAACATTTATTACCTCCAATAAAAAAAGCCACCGGTAAATCTCTTCCAAAAACCGGTGACCATATTAAAAATACAAAAAAATAAAATTACTAAATTAACAATAAAAAACTATTTCTTTTTTAACCAAGCTACTAAGAATATAGGATCATGGCTTTTGAATATTTTTATTATACTTTTATCATTTCAAGAATATAAAGTCAAATAATAATAAGCAATTCTGATTTTATTTGTTTCGAATTGATAATAAAGCGACTTTGACGGGTCTTGACATAAAAAAGACTTTGAAAACGATATAAGATGTGTTATAATATTTTAGATTATTATTTAAATCGTTATCTGTAAATTGGTTTTATAAAGGTATTAATTACGGTATAAATTATACCCTGTTTTTTTACTCTTTAAAGTTGGTTTTTTGCACTTCCATTGTGTAGTTCCAGCCAAGATTAAAGAAAGACAGGCTTCTTAAAACCCATGATAGATAAGAATGCCAATAGTCTTAATTCATCGCGGAATTGCAGGAAAAATTTACAAGACCAAAAGGAGACCCTAACTCTAAAAAACTGGAACATAATACAATGTAATATCAGGATGTAATATGGAAGTTAATAAAGAATTTGTCGATTTTTTGAATAAATGTAAAAAAAGGGAAAAAAAGGCCTGGGACTATTTTGTTGAAAAGTATGCCAATCTAATTTATCAGTATATAATAAAAACCCTAAGGAGATATAGTTATTCCTTTCAGGAGGATGAAGTGGACGATATCTTTCACAACGTTTTTTTGGCCCTCCTGGAAGAAGATTGCAAAAGGTTAAAAAAATTTCGAGGTCAAGACGAATATTCATTTCTTGCTTATCTGAGAGTGATCAGCTTTAATAAGGCGGTTGATTATCTTAGAAAACAAAAGACCTTTATAGAATTGGAAAAGATTCAGCACTGTACTTCTGACCAGAGTGATATCGATGGATCTAATTATAGAGATCTTAAGGATATTATATTGATGATAAAAAATGACCTCCCCGAGAGACATAATTTCCTGTTTAAACTGATTTATGAAGAGGGTTTTGTTTTTTCAGAGATTGCAGAGATCATGAATATTAAGATAAATGCGGTTCACCAGTTGAAGTTCCGGATGATTCAGAACATTCATAAGATAGCAAGAAAGAAGGACTTATATCAGGTTTTAAAATATTTTTAACAGGACCTCAATGATTTTTTTACCATCTTATCAATGTTTATATTTTTATTTTTTTGTGATTTGTTGCTTCGCTTAATGCCCCATGGGGCCTACATTCGGCCCCCATCCAAGGAAGATCATAATATAAAAAAGGGTAATAATTACAAAGGGTGCCATTAATATAACGGCAGATAAGGAATATATCCTTTTCTTATTTTTTGATAAGAATTCCTTCACCTTTTCCTCTGGTTTGTTAAAAAGGGCAACGAGGATATCCGAAAGTATCCCTGCTTTATTCAATATTACCAGTATGATGAAAAGGAGGACCAAAAAAGGCCATATCCAAAGTGTTTTAAGTGCCAGCATTGCAAAGATCAAAATAAGCATAGGCAAAGATGGTATGATTAATATTCCGGAGATAAATATCCAGAGAACGGCCATGCCTTTCCATACCGGAAATCTTTCGGAACGTTTGATGTTCAGAATCCCCCAGCCAAGACCATTCAGTATAGCCAGAAAAACGGTTATCTTTATCCAGAGACCGGTCTCAGAACCCAGGGGGAATAGGGTGACCGCTTCAACAGCAATGACGACAATCCCGATTATAAAAGGGAGAATGAACCGTCGAAAAGGATTGATATTTCTATCCACGATAAAGGTGAAAGAGCGGCCGTGTTCCGTAGCCAAAGCATAAACAGAAAAAAAGACCAGCGAGGCGAATATTAACACAACACTCAGAGGCATACAGCAATCTCCCATATTTTGTCAAGGTACGGGATTTGTAATTTTCTACACTTGACTTTGATATAAAGAATCATACATTTTTAAGCAACTGAAATATCAGCCATTATTAATTCTTTCGGTTTTTTCAGCAGTATTATTCAATAAGGCCTTTATATAAGGTATAATAAAAAAATGATAAATCAGTATAAACGACTCGATGTTTTTCGCTGCACCCATGAGTCGCATCATGATTTTGGGGATGTGGTATCAGTCTTTCATGTATTAAAGGAAAAGGGGTGCTATCCGCACGGATGTGTATATTTCAAATGGATGTGCAAAAAGCTCAATCATAAGCTTCCCTGCCCGAAGTCTTATGAGCATGTTGGAAAAAGATGTGGATCCTGCACGAATTACTATGATGAGAAGATAGTAAGACATCCCAGGCTCCTTCTCACCGAGAACGATTATCAGCACTTCCTTAATGATCTGAAAGATTTCGAGATATGGCTGAATTCAAAGAAAGGCAAAGAGTCGAATTGTGCCGGCACTGTCAGCACTGTAAAACCCAGGTTTGTCCTGAATCGTCACTATAACCGGACCAGCCTTTCATTTAAGGGATTTCTGCTGATCTTCAAGGAAGGATTCATTGGTTTGATGGATTTTAAAGACACATTTTTCGCCCTTTTGAGTCCCTCGCAACAGGGCCGCCTTCGGATCAGTGAAGGGGACCGGTTGGAATTCCGGGCCACACTGCGCCTTGACCGGGGCAGGATAATACTTAGCCGTGTCCACGGGGTCGAGATTGAAGAGAAGGGGGATACTGAGCCCTGGACCACCAACGAGGCCAGAAAGGCCCTGTTTCTGGGCAAAATGTCGGACCACCAGTATGAAAAGTGCATCCAGTGCCCCTATGGTTCTCTGGTGGATATTATGGAAACCTCCACTTCCCAAAATACAGGCAGTGGAAATAAAAGAAGAAAATTATTATGTTTGAAGGGTATATCTAAACCGAAGGATTGCATTGTCCAGGCCAGTCAGGACCTTCGCCTTGCGGATGATTATTGCAGCGGTGGTGAAATCTGTTAGGGTTTAGTATTTCTACCTTATTTGCAGTATTTGGTAACTATAATCATTAGTATTTACAATCAAATTCAGGGAATCGGATAAAAATCGGGAGAGTTTATGAAACAAGACAGAAAGAAATATCTGAACATCCTCTCGGACATCCACTGTGAAGAGGATCAACTGGGATTTGATAAATATATAGAAACAATCAGTAATATGATCCTTGATAGGGATTTTAGGACACCCTTCTGTATAGGCATCTTCGGAAAGTGGGGAAGCGGCAAGACGAGCTTTATGCATCTTCTAGAAAAGAGGCTATCCGAACATAAAACAAAGCCCCTTGCCATCCCGGTATGGTTCAATCCATGGAGATTCCAGAAGGAGGAGCACCTGATAATATCTTTCCTGAAAACCATAGAGAACAAGATGAAGCATTACTCTGAAGGGCAAAAGG
>JBLIRS010000032.1:0-16281 GCA_049472415.1 bacterium
AACCAGGTCCTTATGATCTGCTTGGTGAATTGATCCCTATATACATGCAAACGCAGATTTTCGAACTCCTTTTGGAATCCTATGCCAGTGAGCAGGGTGCTCGCATGATGGCAATGGAAGAGGCCTCAGACAGAGCGGAGGCCACTCTCAGAGAATTAAGGATCCAATATAACAGGATCAGAAGAGATCTGGTTACGCTTGACTTACTTGGGATACTTAGTGCCGCCAAGGTAATCGAAAAGGAAGCTGTATCCAGTACTGCTTTCTAGTCAAGGAGAGTAAAGTCAAATGGTTGATAAAAATGAAGGCAAAAACCTCAATAATGAAATAAAGGAATTATTACATTCAGTTGATAATTCTGTTTCCGGAAATGGAGGGGGAGAAGGACGAGTCATACAGGTTTTGGGGCCTGTCGTAGACATCGAATTCACGGGGAATCTCCCTGCCATCAATAACTTGCTTAGAGCCCATGATAGGGAAAACGGACTTCCCTTAGAGGCGGTTCAGCTTTTAGGGGAGGGATGTGTTCGTGCCATTGCCCTTGATTATAATGATGGGTTACCCAGGGGATCTACGGTATACGATACCGGAGCGCCTATTTCTGTGCCAGTAGGACACGGTGTATTGGGTCGTGTCTTTAATATAATGGGCGAGCCCATCGATGAGCAAGGTCCGGTTGATGCAGCCAGATATGAGGGGATCTATAAACCGCCCATACCATATGCAAAACTGGAGACCTATCCCCAGGTGTTCGAAACCGGAATCAAGGTCATTGACCTTATCACTCCTTTTCCCAGAGGAGGGAAGGTGGGCCTGTTTGGCGGGGCCGGTGTCGGTAAGACCGTTATTATCATGGAGCTCATTCATAATGTGGCTACAGAGCATCAGGGCGTCTCAATTTTCGGCGGCGTCGGGGAGCGAACCCGTGAAGGAAACGATCTATGGCTTGAAATGAAAGAATCAGGGGTTATTAAAAATGCTATTCTGGTTTACGGCCAGATGAATGAATCCCCTGGTTGCCGTTTCCGCGTGCCGTTTACAGCCCTTACCATGGCCGAGTATTTCAGGGATGAGGCAAGACAGGACGTGCTGCTCTTCCTGGATAATGTTTATCGTTATGTGCAGGCTGGTCTTGAAATTTCATTATTAAGGGCCAGGGTCCCCTCTGAGGTAGGTTATCAGCCAACACTTTTTACTGAGATGGGAGCGCTTCAGGAAAGGATTGCTTCAACAGCCAAGGGCGCTATCACTTCTGTTCAGGCTGTCTATGTCCCTGCCGATGACCTTGCAGATCCTGGACCGGCAACCGTATTTTCCCATCTGGATGCCCAGGTTGTTCTTTCACGTAAGATTGCAGCTTTGGGACTTTATCCTGCTTTGGACCCTCTTATGTCTTCATCTCAAATATTGGAGCCATGGATCCTCGGTGAAAGACATTGTGAGGTAACAAGAAAGGTTAAGAGCTATCTGGAAAGGTACAGAGATCTTCAGGACCTGATTGCAATTTTAGGTCTGGAAGAGCTCGATGAAGAAGATCGTGTCGCTGTCACCAGAGCCAGAAGAATTCAGAAATTTCTTACCCAGCCTTTCAGTGTGGCAGAGACATTTACTGGAATACAAGGAAGGTATGTGACTCTGGAAGAGACCCTGGACGGATTTGAGGCGATCTGTGACGGAGCTTATGATGATATGCCCGAGCAAGCATTCTATATGGTTGGCAATCTCGATGAAGCCCTCGCCCAGGCAGACAAATTCAAAGATATGGAAAAGATGGAGAAGAAAAAACGATGAGTCTGGGAACCGAAAAGATGATCCTCCAGGTGATAACACCTGAGAGGGTGGTTATAGAGGAAAGAGACGTGGATATCGTTGTTTTTAAGACCGAAGGACAAGAGGAATATGGTGGAGAAATAGGTGTATTAAGAGATCATGCACCGATGCTGGCGCGTATACCAACTTCAGCCGTTAGGTATAAAAAGGATAAAGACCAATTTTATCTGGCTGTAGCCGGAGGTTTCGTCGAAGTTAGAGATAATCGTGTAACAATACTTTCCAACGGTGCTGAAAAAGTGGAAAGAGAAGAAGAGTTAAAACTCGCTTTGGAAGCACGTGAACGAACAGAGGCGTGGCTAAAGGGTAAAATCGGAAAGGTTGAATTTGATGAAAAAATGGCTGAAGTTGAGTTAAAGCGTGAAGCTATCAGGATGTATAAGGCTGGATTAAAGTAACGATAATCCAAAAAAGCGAGCTTTTTATGCTTTCCATTATAAATCCTGTTTTTTAGGACCTTACTGAAAAGGTCCTTTTTTTTGGACGGCAAAAATCATTTCTTCATCGGGAGCTTTTTTATATTTTATTTTTGTGAGAATTTATTTCCAAAATAGACTCTCAACAAAGAGAGGGGGAATCTTTTATGAAATTGGAATTGGATTTCAAAGATTTAGAACATCAATGGAAAACAAGACAATTTGACCTTTTCCCTTGGTTTGACGGTCTTTTTGCACTCCTGCGAAAAAGGGAATCTATTTTAACAGAAACAAAAAAAAGATTATCCTCCTCAACCCAGTCAACAATGGTACAGTTTTTGTCCTCAGATGACCATGAAAATGCTCTTATAGCAAAAGAAATTATTAAAGAGCAGGCTGCAGGAGCTATTTTGCCGATCCTTCTCTATAGCCTTGAAAAAGTGACAAAAAATGATTATCCGCACCGAATAATGGAATCCTTGCTTGATTTTGACATTGACATTTCATTTGGATTCCTATTAGGTTATTTATATTTACGCAATAATATAAAAGAAAAAATATTTCAAATTTTCAATGAAATATTCCCAATAAAGAATATCTTCCCTGATAATACGGATAGAATTAATTTACTTGTTAAGCTTTTCCAGGCTCTATTTAATGACTTAAAACAAAGAATGCCGCCATCAGGAAAATTGGAAAAAATTGAGGATTTTGATTACATAAATTTGGATCTTAAGATAATATTATTGATCTTCCATAAGACCTGGCAGGATGAAAATGCTAAAGTAGTTGAAAAAGAAATGAAAAGGATAGGGCAAGAGTTGATAGTCTCCCTGCGCGGGCTCCCTTTAAAATATGAAAACGGGGATATTCTTTTCGAACAGCTTTCTGAAATCATCTTATATATGGCTATTATGAGACTGGAGGCTGACAGATCCTTCCTAAAGGGATTGCATACAAGCCTAAAATCTTCCAGCCTCAAAGAGGCAGAAATGGAAGAGATCCTTCAAAAGTCTGATGCAGCATTAGCAATCATCGGGCAACCTGATAAAACTATAAATGAAATACTTGAACAATTCGAAAGTCCACCGTTTTTTGACAATCTTTCTAACTCTTTCTGAAAATTATTTAAATATCCTCTTGAATAAGGATCTCTTGGGTGTGATCGGGGCAGGAAGATCAGGGATATCCTCTCCAGCAATAATTGCACCCGGGATATCAGTAACCATTGCTTCTGCCCATTTTTGTCCTGTTATCCTGGCCGCCTTAACAACAGAATGTGATAAAACCGGCGAACGGAATTTGGATGAATGGGCATCTGAGGCAATTATATGAGCCAGATTATTTTTAAGCATTTCAACCGCGCATAAACTTGCATCCGGACCAAATTCACCTATCAAACTATTGGCTGTTATTTGAGTTAAAGCCCCAAGTTCCACCAGTCGTAATATAATATTCAGATCCTTTTGTATGGCTAAATTTCTTTCTGGATGTGTAAAGACAGGGATAATTTTATTTAGCTTCAGTTTAAAAACAAATTCAGAAATCCTGGGAGGAACCTGGTGATGAGGAAATTCAAGGAGTATATATCTCCCGTTATTATTTATGGTCATGGCCTTCCCATCACTTATTAGCTCAAGTAAATTGTAATTTATATGCACATCTGCACCCGGGATGATAAGCATATCTATTTTTTTTGTTATAAGTACGTTTTGCAGCTTCTCAACCTCAGCCACAATGTAGTCTATTTCATTGATAAAGATCCCGTTCATGGTATGCGGTGTAGCCACTATAGTCCTGATACCGTCCTTATAGGCTATATGACACATAGTAACCGATTCTTCAATATTCTCGGCACCATCGTCCATACCAGGCAGGATATGGCAATGAAGATCAATCATTTGACGTTACCGTATAAAAAGGATATAAGAATATGAATCCTGGATCTTTTAAATAAAATGTAACATTTTATTTATTTAAAATGCAAGCTTCTTTATGATGCTGCTTGCCGGATCAGGGCTTGAGATACAGAATTCTCATTTTATTAATAAATTATAATATATTTAACAAATCAAAAATTGAAAGGAAACGCAATGGCAAGGCTATTAAAAAACAATTTATTCTTTTTTTTGATCCTTACATCATTATTTTTTTTATGCATGAATCTTACATTTTTTCCCCGGTCCGGAGCAAAAGCAGAAACAATACATGATAATAATGATAATGTTTCTCCCATCAAACTTTCCGGCATACCTTACATAGAAACAACCGAAAATGACAGAAAAGAGATTGTCCTCAGTATTTATAATAGTAATTTTGCTCTTCTAAAAGAAATTAGAGAAATATACCTTCCTTCAGGGATTTCAGAATTGAGGTTTTTGGATATATCCAGACATATAAATCCGGGAACTGTAATTACAAAATCAAAAAATAATATTAGTGGCCTGGAATTTCTTGAGCAGAACTATGAATATGATCTAATAAGCCCTGAAAATCTTCTTGATAAATATGTCGGACATTCAGTGACACTAATCGAGAAAGATGATTTTTCCGGATCGAAAGGAAGATTACAGGCTGAATTGTTAAGTAATAGCCGTGAGCCTATTTTCCTTATCGGAGACGAGATTCATATTGGTCATCCCGGCAGAATAGTCTTGCCAAAATTGCCGGAAGGTCTTCTTACAGAACCTTCATTAATATGGAAACTCGATGCAACCGACAGCGGGAAATATACCCTGGATGTTTCATATTTAACCGAAGAGTTGAATTGGAGCGCAGATTATTCATTGGTATTGAATTCTGACAATACAAGAGGAGACCTGTTGGGTTGGGTGACTATAAAAAACAATTCAGGGGCCTCTTTTAAACAGGCACGTGTTCAGCTTGTCTCAGGAAAGGTCGCTCGCGTCAGGGAACCTAAACCGATTCGCTTTAAAGAGGCTGATAATTATGGAACTTTTTCAAAAGGGGTATCTGAAGAAGGGATCTTTGAGTATCATTTATATGATTTACCTTCCAAGATGACTTTAAAAGATAAAGAAATGAAACAGGTTCGCCTTTTTTCAACAGAAAGGATCCCTGTAAAAAAAGAGCTTCGTTATTATGGTGAACAGCAATATTATCAACAAAGATATAGAGAAGACAGTAAAACACAAAGTATCGGTATCTATCTTGAATTCGAAAACAGAAAAACATTTCATTTAGGTATACCACTTCCTGAAGGCATAATAAGGGTTTATGAATCCGACTCAGATGGTTCAATTCAGTTTTTAGGTGAAGATAATATTCCACATACACCAGAGGATGGAACGGTTAGGGTGCAAACAGGTTTTGCCTCTGATATTATCGCCGAGCGAAAGCAGATGGAATGGAGGAAGCCTTCTGCAGAACTGATTGAAGCAGTGTGGGAGATAATTTTTAAGAATTATAAAAATGAAACCGCCTGGATTGTACTAATGGAATCTGTTCCGGGTGATTGGGAAATAATGGAGAGTTCCCATCATTGGAAAAAAGAAGACGCTCATACACTTCGATTTGACGCCTCTGTTGCCCCTAAATCAGAAGAAAAAATCCGATATAAAATAAGAATACATTTATAATAGTAAGATAAGGAGATTAATAGGTTTATTGTGTATCCGAATAGAAATAATTGGCAAAAATAATGATTGATAAATTTTATAGTATTTATAAATCAATGTGTTACAGATTGGTTTATTCATTATTTATATCTTTTATAATCATATTTTTTTACTATTCATCGGCCATTGGCAATATTCATTTCGGTTCTTTAGCATTGCAGCCCTTTTTAAATGTTTCGTCAGGATATGCGGATAATCCATATTTGACTCCTGATAGAGATCCTAATGAGCAAAAAAAATCCAGTTTTTATTCATCATATTCACCCGGATTAAATTGCAATTGGAACAAGAATAATTATGGAATACAATTGAGCTATCTCTATGAATTTTTGGATTATAACAAGGAAGAAATCCATGATAGGGAACTTTTTGATCTGGATTCAAGGCTTGATTTTCGATTTGGAAAATCAGGTAAGGAGATCTATATATCAGGAGGACACAGATATCGAAAAACCTTTGATCCTTTTTCCAGTGAGCAACAAGCTTATAATCGTAATGAAACCAGTTCAAACTTTGCTGCCGGATTTAATTTTATGGATCGTTTTGGGCTCGGATTCGATTCCGGACTGATTCAACATAGATTTAAGGATCCAACACCTGCCAGGAAATATGACAAGGATGTAATAAATCTTTCTTCAAAAATCAATATCAGACCTTTTACAAAAACAGACATTCTTCTTGAATATGAGCTGATTGTAAATGACTACAAGGACCCAGACAAGGCATCATATCATGATTCGAAAACCCATTGCATATTGACGGGTATTGAACGGGAAGTCTCTGCTAAACTTTCCGGTGCCATTAAAGCAGGATACCAGTGGAAATATTATAATGATCTTAATGATATTGGCTTAGGCTCTCCAGAAACCTGGAGAGCGGAGGTCGATATAAGGCATACATTATCAGCGCTTACCTACTTTCAACTCAGGTTTGAAAGAAATATTGAGGATTCGGATTTTAAGTATGCCGGTCAGGATGCTGGATTTTACAAATCAAATAAGGTACAATTCACAGTCAATCATAAACTTAGCTATAAGCTAGAAACATGGCTTGATATCTATTATAATTACTCAAATTACAATAGAGTTTCCAGTGAAGATTCTCGTGAAGATGAAGTTTGGCAGTTTGATCTGGGCATCAGCTATCAACTCAGGGATTGGATTGGGGCCGGCTTGAAATATCGAGCAAGGATCAGAAACACAAAAATCGAATCTATTGCAGATGAATCAAACTTAGACTATAAAAGCGATCAGGTTAGTATTGGTGTAAATCTGATGTTTTGAGAGGATTGACAATTTTTGTCAAAAGGTTACATTTTGCGTCATATTGACCATATGAATTTATTAATCTTTATAAATCAATGAGCTATTGGCATTTTATTGGCTTTAAACCCTGGGATGGTTATTTTTCTCTAATTGATTGACAAATTTTGTCAATATGATAATCTCTATAAAATATTTTTTTATAAATATAAAATTAAAACCCATTATAATTCAATAGGTTATTATAGTTTAATTTTTTTGGCATTTGGATTGCTAGATAAAAACAACAATTCAAATTAAAAAAAGGAGAATGATAAAAAAATGATCAAATATTTAAATAATAAAGCAGGATTTACTTTGATCGAACTAATGATAGTAGTTGCGATTATTGGTATCCTTGCGGCTATAGCAATCCCCAATTTCTTAACCTTTCGTTTAAAGGCAAAGATATCGGAGGCGAAATCGAATCTGGGCTCTATAAGGATAGGGGAAGAGGCCTATAATACAGAAGAAGATACCTATTACGGCCCTATTGCTCAATACCCTTCCAATGCCCCTACAACAACAAAACAACCTTGGAATGTAACAGAGACGTCTTTTTCTGCTATTGCGTTTGAACCAACAGGGGCTGTTTATTTTAGATATTCAGTTGGACCAAATGACTCTGATGCTTATACAGTAAATTTTAGGGCTCATGCTTACGGAGACTTGGATGGTGACGGGGTGTTATCACATTTTTATATCACGAAGGACAGTGAGATCACTCAGGAGACTGCTAAAAATGTATACTAAAAAAGGGGGTGATAATATAGAAGATCATTATAAGGAACTGGAACTATGATCAAAACCGTATTATCATAATAATAACTCTTTAACCTAGGGAGGGGAAAAACATGTTAAGATTATTAAAAAACAAAAAAGGATTTACCTTGATCGAATTGATGATCGTTGTTGCAATTATTGGTATATTGGCTGCCATCGCCATTCCGAACTTTCTGACCTTCCGACTCAAGGCTAAAACCTCAGAGGCCAAGTCAAATCTGGGCGCTATCCGGACTGTTGAGGAAGCTTACAAGGCCGAGGAGGATGAATACTATCCCAATGGTGGCACCATTGCCCTATACCCCGCCGGGGCACCTGCTACAACCAAAAAGCTATGGACACCCAGTGCAACACCTTTCTCCGCACTCGGTTTTGAGCCTGCCGGTCAGGTCTACTATTCTTACGGAATAAGCGATTGCACGGGAACGACATTCCAGGCAGATGCCTATGGCGACCTCGATGGCGACCTTGTGTTAGCCCATTATTATGCCACTGAAGCAGGCAGTGAAATTACTCAAGAAACTGCAAAGAACGTTTATTGATACTTATTTTTAAAGATACAAGAGGCCACCCGGGTCTGCCCGGGTGGCCCTTTCTATTTTTGATATTCCTTCCATAAATATGTTAGAAATTAAAAGGGTCTTAAAATTATATCCGGATGAAAAAAGGCTCGTTCATTGTATTATCTGGACCGGGATACTTTTAACCTCTTTAATAAAGGCTGGCACTCCAAGATTACCAAGGCTTTTTATCCAGATCATGGCCATGTCACTCCTTTTAATTACTATATTATATTGTTTGAAAAAGGGTAAGGATAAACAGTCCTATTATAATATAATAATAAATAACATAGACATTCTGGTTATTTCATTTGTTATTCTTTCAGCTTTTTCAACATTCATGGTAAGCTATAGACATAATGCCCAAAGCTGTTTTCTTCTGGTAGTCTGCTTCGCTATATTTTATTTCCATATTTCCGAATATTTCTCCATAAGGGATATTGAGAGGCTATCTTGGGCGCTTGTTGGTCTGGGAATATTCGAGTCCGCTATTGGATTTTATCAGGCAATTTTTTTAAGCCATTCACGTATCACAGGGACCTTTTATAATTCAAACCATCTTGCATCTTTTCTTGCATGTATTTCCATGTATCTTTTTGCCCGTATGATATTTAATCGCCCATTCCGAAAAAAATACCTTCTCAAAATAATAATCATTTTATTTATGGTATCAGCCCTTTTCTTAACCCGTTCAAGGGGAGGGCTTTTGGCTTTGCTTGGAGGGGGAGTTGGTTTCATACCCTTAATAAATAAGAAAAAAATCGCCTTTTCTTTTATTATAGCAGTTCTTATTCTTTTATTACTTATCCCAAATCCTGTAATCAACAGATTAAAACAGGTTCAAATCAATGATGTATACGCATACAGCAGATTTTCCATGTGGAAAAGCGCCCTTTTCATGCTCAGGGATCATCCGTTATTTGGAATAGGAATCGGAAATTTTGAATACTTTTCATATAGATATGCATTTCCGGTTGAAAAGGCATGGGCAAGATACGCGAGAGTAGCAAAATATGCGCATAATGAATTGCTTCATCTGGGTGCAGAGATGGGTATTCCCGGCATACTTTTTTTCCTGGCGGCCATTTTTACTGTTTTCATAAAGGACTTAAAAAAAAGGAGAAACACCGGAGTTGACAAGAACTCTTATAAAACATATCCCTATTATGCTGACGAGAAGGTTATTTTAATAGTTATCCTAACCCTTCTTTTTCATTCTATGGTGGACTTTATATTTCATATTCCTGCTATCTTATTTATTCTGATCATATTTGTTGCCTGGATTAAGAAGATAAGGATTGCTGATAATAAGAATAATCATTTTCGTTTTAATTTCGCAGGTAAGGGTATTAGACTCATTCTCTCTCTATGTCTAATAATTCCAATAATTCTAGTTTGGATACCAATAAGAGAATATCTGGGATATGTTTCATTCAATAAGGCACATGGCAATTATCCCCTTACAGATATAAAATATATTGAAAAGGCTGTCAGCATGGATTTTGGTTGCGCACCATATCATAATTCCCTTGGTGGTGCATATTTTAAACTATATGGGATAACGAAAGATATAAATTTTCTCAATCAAGGAATAATTGAGGCAAAGATTGCCCAGACACTCAACCCTGATGATCATCGTTTCCCACTATCGTTGGGATTCGGCTATTTAAATATCTATTCGATGTTTCCTGAAAAAACGGACGTCTTAAAAGGGGCTGAGAAGGAGTTCAGAAAATGCCTTATGCTTGCTCCCAGTCTTTATGAAGGATTTTTAGGTCTGGGCAGGACTTTGCTCTATCAGCTCAGGTTAAAGGATGCTTTAAACTCTTTTGAGGCGGCTGTTAGGCTGGAGCCGTATTCAATGTCCAGCCATTATTGGCTGGGATTAACATTCGATTCACTCGGAGATATTGAATCAGCCAGGTCTGAATTTGAAAAAATACTTGCAATCAAAAGGTTGAATCTGGGAAAGAAGGCATATATAGCTTATGAGAAGGAACTGATTGATTTTGATGTTAGCAAGTTATATCCTAGGTTGAAGGCATATGATGATTCGAGCTCGAAATAAGGCAAGATTAAGCATTCAGATTGGATTGAATATTGAAAATGTATTGTAAAAAAGGATCATTCTGTGATATTTAAAGATAAAAAAATCAAACTCTCTCGTTTTCTCATATGGCTACTTACCCTGATTTTGTTTTTTTTCTGCTTTTACTCCATTCAAAAATTTATTGATAAATCTTACCACCAGGATAGAGAGGAAAGGCTGCTTTATCTTCCTTCAGGTAAATTTTTGAAACCTGCATGCCTTGGATTTGAATCCCTTGTGGCTGATCTGCTTTGGATAAAGGCTATAAGCTATTTCGGAGGTCACTATCTGACCGACCGCAGCTACAAATGGCTTTATCATATCCTTGACCTTGTTACTTCATTAGATCCTCAATTCAGATACCCTTATGAATTCGGGGGGGTTGTTCTTGCATTGGAAGGAGGAAATCCCGAACAAAGTATTTTACTGTTAGAAAAAGGTATCGAGTATTATCCCGAATACTGGAGAATTCACTTTTATTTGGGTTTTAATTACTTTTACTATTACGGTGACTTTCAAAACGCATCCCGATATATAACCAGAGCCGCACAGTTGCCGGGCCATCCTTCATATTTGCCCAGACTTGCAGCAAGCCTTTTAGCAACATCCGGACAAAAAAATACGGCCCTGTCCTTTTTAAGACAACTTTACGAAAACACTGAGGATGAATGGTTAAGGCACCAAATTAAAATGAAAATGGATGATATATTGGCAGGGAAATTACCGGAATCGCTAAAAGGTTTAGTGAAGGAATGAATTCAATACGTATTTGCATGGCCATCGATTATTATTATCCTAAGGTCGGAGGTAGCGAGATACAAGCTTACAGACTTTCCGAGAAACTTTCAAAAATGGGATTGAAGGTCTTTGTGGTCACTAGAAAATATCCGGGTATCATAGAAACGAAAATTCATAATAGGGCAAGTATATTCAGATTGCCCGTTTTCGGAAAAAATAAAATTGCATCGGGTGTTTTTCTTATACGAATTCTATACTTTCTCATAAGAAATAAAAAAAAATACGATATAATCCATTGCCATCTGGCTACATCGACCGCCCTGGGCTGTTTAGCGGCCGGGATGATAGCCAAAATACCTGTTTTGATAAAAATAGGTGGCAGTGGTAAAACCGGTGACGTTCAAAGATCTCTTTCCTCATATCACGGAAAACTTAAGATAAATATACTTAAAAAAGGGATGTGCTATTTTGTAGTGCCAAGTGATGAGATTGCTCAGGAAATGATTGAAACAGGATTTTTGCCTGAAAGAATAAAGGTTGTACCAAATGGAGTTGATACTGATTATTTCTCGACTATAAATAAGAAATGGAAGAGGATCAAAAAAAAAGAATTCGGTATTATTGACAAAAACCTAGCTCTCTATATCGGAAGGCTTGATCACAATAAGGACATAATTCTTTTAATAGACGCGTGGTCAAGATTGTCTGGCATGAGAAAAAACTGGAAACTTTGGATAATTGGCCCGGGAAATCTTGAAATGGCTATCAAAAATAGAATTCTGGAAAAAGGATTGGATCGTTTTGTATCTCTTCTGCCTTATGTATCCCCGGAAAGAGTTAAGGATTATTTACAAATCGGGGATCTGTTTATACAGCCTTCAAGGTTCGAAGGCCTTTCAAATGCCCTGCTAGAGGCAATGTCCTGCGGATTGCCCATTATTGCTTCCAGGATAAGGATTAACAAGGTTTTGATCAAAGATTGTTTTAATGGCCTTCTCTTTGATCCAGGTGATACCTGCGACCTTGTAGGGTGCCTTGAAAAGGCTCTGAAAGATGAAAAAGATCGTGAGTATTGGGGGATTAATGCGAGAAAATGGGTCGTCGAGAATCTGGACTTATCTCACGTTGCCACTCTTTATACAAAACTTTACAAGGAGATTATGACGTAAGTACATGAAAGAAAACATAATAACATATGAACCGGATAATTCTCTGAAGAAAGGATATATATCCATATTTAGTGAGATTTATAATGAAATCAAGGAAAATCGCTGGCTCACCTATCAATTATTCAAAAGAGATTTTTTGGCTGTATACAAGCAATCATTTATAGGCATTTTCTGGGCATTTATTATACCGCTTGTCAGTATCGCTACATTTATTATTTTGAACCTTTCCGGTGTTTTTTCTATCGGTACAATCAATGTTCCTTATCCTATTTATGCGATACTGGGATTAGCATTCTGGCAACTTTTTTCAACAGGATTGATCGCAAGCTCAAACTCCTTAGTCAAAGCCGGTTCCATGATAGTAAAGATCAATTTTTCCAAAAAATCCTTAATAATCGCATCTACCGGTCAATCAATAATTGCCTTTCTGATTCAATTTGTTATGTTATGTTTGTTGTTTATCTTTTATGGGATTAAGCCGAATATTAAAATCCTTTTGGTTCCAATATTAATAATACCCGTAATGCTCCTTACCTTCGGAATCGGTTTTATTCTTTCTTTGATAAACGGAGTGATCAGGGATGTGGGTAACGCGCTCTCAACATTAATAACATTCTTGATGTTTATCACACCTGTTCTTTATGCCAAACCAACAACAGGGATCCTGGCAAAGATGACAAATTATAATTTACTCCATTATCTGATTTCCACACCAAGGGACATGGTACTAACGGGAAAAGTAACCGAATGGAAAGGCTTTTTAATATCCTGTATCATATCATGTATCGTTTTCGTGCTATGCCTGGTTACATTTCATCTTACGGAAACAAGGGTTGCAGAGAGAATTTAAGATGAATGAAGAGACATCAATAAAAGCGGATCAAGTTTCAAAAAAATATTGCAAATCTTTAAAACGTTCCATGTTTTATGGGATAAGAGATATCGGGAGAAACATTCTCGGGCTAAGTTCACGGTCTGAAATCCTTAAAAAAAACGAATTCTGGGCAGTGGATGATGTTTCTTTTGAAATTAAAAAAGGTGAAACGCTTGGAATAATCGGTCCGAATGGTTCCGGAAAAACTACCCTTTTAAAGATGCTGAATGGTATCTTCTGGCCTGACAGAGGAAAGATTATGATTAAAGGCAAGGTGGGCGCCCTTATAGAAGTAGGCGCAGGTTTTCATCCTCTACTGACAGGCCGGGAAAATATATATATCAATGCTGCCATATTAGGTATGACAAAACGGGAGGTAAATAAAAAGTTAGACGAGATAGTTGAATTTGCCGATATAACTGATTTTATAAATGCACCGGTTAAGCATTATTCCAGCGGGATGTTTGTCCGGCTGGGATTTGCCGTTGCAGTACATTGTAATCCCGATATTCTGCTTGTGGACGAAGTCCTGGCCGTAGGAGATCTTAATTTCCAGAATAAATGTATGAAAAAAATGGGAGAGATAAGCGATAAGGGGACTACCATAGTATTTGTCTCTCACAATATACCCGCCGTGCAAAGAATATGTCAAAAATGCCTGTTTTTAAAAAATGGCAAACTCATTATAAACTCCTTTACCAATAAGGTGGTAAGTGAATACTATAAATGGGTTTCCACCACAACCGATAAGCAAGGCAAAGAGATGGTTCAAAAATGCGAGGAAGGGAATGAACTCTCGTATTTTGTCATTTGTAATGCCGACGGTAGACCACAAAAAACGTTTGAGACGGGTGAAAAAATACTCATAAAATTTGGCTTTTTGCTGGAAGAGCGGATTCATAATCCCATATTGCACATTTCCTTAATCGGAGACACATACCATGGATATAATACAAGGGATGACAATATAGAAATAGATGTATTGGATAGCTTTACGGAAATCTTATTAGAGGTTGATTTTTTAGGTCTGTCAAGCGGGGTTTATCAGATATGCATAGGTCTGTGGGATAATAACTATATATATCCTTATTACTGGAACTGGGATGTTGATAAAATTGAATTATCTTCTTCCAGGCCACCCATGGGACGCTTTATTTTCAAACATTCCTGGAAAATTCAAAATAAAAAAGACCAAAATATATAAACGAGATATCTGAAAGAGATCCGAAAAGGCAACGCGAGATTATGTTTGTTGGAAAATTGATATGTTAAAGGGGATTCATTTCGGAAGTTACTGGATGGGTACAAACGATGTGGTCTATCTAATGTCCCTTGATTTAAAGGAATTATGTGATTTAGTCACCGTTGATACTGGTATTTATTATGAAAATAGTGAAAATTGGTATACAGAAGATTTTTCCCATAGCTCAGTAATACCCATCAGGTGGTTAAATGAGCAGAAGGTTCTGGAATTGGTGGAAAAAGAAAAGCCCGACTTTATAATAGTCAATTCAGGAGGGATGTCATTAAATTTAAAAACTATTGATTTTTTAAAGAGCAGGGATATCGTTACTATTGGTATTTCCCTATCAGATCCTGATGTCTTTAATGGAAACGGAAAAATATATTCTGAATACTATGACCTGTTTTATACTAATTCGCTTTATGCTTTGAAGAATCTATATTCAAAAAAAACAAATATCGGGCTTCTGCCTTTTGCCGCCTGCACAAAGGTACATCATCCCCTGCAGCATATCGAAAAGATATACGATGTTGTGATTATCGGACACGCACGGCCTGAAAGGATAAAAACAGTAAAACGATTAAAAAAACATTTTAGTATCGGTTTATTTGGAAATGACTGGGGAGATAAGAATAAAAGCGTATATGCCAATGATCATGTTAAGGCATTGAATTCAGGGAAAATATATCTTTCATTCTCGAAAACATTGGCGGGCCATACCAATGTGAAGGTTGGAATATTTGAGGCCATTGCCTGTAAAAATTGCGTTGTTACCCAATTATTCGATGAAATGGAGCATTATTTCAAATACGGCATTGATATTCTCGGATACGTGAATGAGGATATGTTGATTGATTTGATCGATAGCTACCTGAAAAACGAAAGATTAAGGAATTGGATTGCCAATAATGCATATAGAAGACTAATTCATGAGCACGCGTGGTCAAAAAGATTTGAAAGTGTCCTGAACGATATCCATAATCATAAAAGGGTACATAGGACTGAATGTTTAACCAAATAAAACTGTCATTTGATTTATGGCTGCCGGAAAAAAAATGAAATTGGGGCTTATAGGATGGTATGGCCATTCTAATTTTGGCGATGAAAGGATGTTATATTGCATCAGAAATGTCTTTCCTGAGCATGATTTTTTGATTGCAAATAACTGGAACGATGCAAGAGATAAGATAAACGAGCTGAATAAATGCGATTATATTTTGATAGGAGGAGGCGGATTAATACTAAGAAACATTTTTAATCAGGTGGACTTTTTTCAGTCTTTAAAAAAACCTTTTTCCCTGATCGGCGTCAGTGTAGAAGCAAAACACGACAACATGATTTCATTTTTTCAAATAATCAAGGAAAAAAAGACATATACATTATATATTCACACACACACACACACACACGCACACACACACACACATACAGAAAAAGATGAAACTAATTATTATCATGTTGTGTTCCTCTATTCATTATTTGATATAGATAATTTGATGATGATAATATGATATATTCTTTATTATGTTCAATAAACATATTCTCACATGAACCACAGTATCTATATGGTATTCTTTTTGTTCTAGTATGTGCTTTAACATAATTCCATATAGAGTAATATACAGGGTGTAATTCACTAT
>JBLIRS010000033.1:0-15810 GCA_049472415.1 bacterium
CGACGACGTTAAACGAGCAACTTGCCGTTGAGGGCCACGAAGGAGGAAGTCTCCAGGTTGTGCAAGAAACTTCATCCGTTACCCGAGTAGGAGAAGAGGGAGTCGTCTTGGCTCGCCTAAAAGATTTACCACACAATGATAAGATGTTTGCGAAAGAATTGGGTGTTAAAAAGCTTTACGGGGAAAAAGAATTTAGTACTTTAGAACGGTTATGGGCGCGTCCTACACTTGAATGTAATGGAATCTGGGGCGGCTATACAGGTGAAGGGGCAAAGACAGTCCTGCCATCAAAGGCATACGCAAAGATGTCCATGAGACTCGTTCCAAATCAGGAACCGATTAAAATGGCAAACCTCTTTTTAGAATATATCAAAAAGATTGCACCAGACACCATTGACGTCGAGATACGTTCCTTTGCCGGGAGTGAGCCGGTTATAACGGCTAAGGATAGCCCATGGATCAGGGCTGTTGTTTCTGCACTTGAGAAAGGTTTTGGTTCAAAACCTGTGTATCAGAGGGAAGGTGGTTCCATCCCCATTGTTGCCCAGTTAAAAAATATATTAAACCTTGATCCCGTATTGGTTGGTTTTGGGTTGCCGGATGCTAATGCACATGCACCTGATGAGCATTTAAACCTGGATAACTTTTTTGGCGGAATACGGACATTGGTCTACTTCTTTGATAAATTCCAAAGCTAATCCTCCGAATCGAACGTTCAAGCTCATTTGATTAGTATTTGTTTTGTTATTATAAATAGAATAAATAATGCATGTGCAGTAAGCCATGATAAAAGGCCGTATAATTAATATGGGGGCTAATATACGAATTTAATGGCTTTGTAACTGCAGGTTTGTTTTTTTTATTATTGTTATAAAAAATATCAAGAAATAAAATTATGAATATTTTTGCAATAACTGCATTAATTAATACAATTTTTATTGCCATTTTAGGTGTTTTTGTCTATATAAAAAACAAGACCAACGAGATAAACAGAAAATATGCCTTATTTTGTTTTTCTTGTGCCTTTTGGACCTTTAATTATTTCTTATGGATGATCTCAAAAAATGCCGGGATGGCCCTTTTCTTCATCCGTAGCTTGATGGTCGGAGCTATTTTTATTCCAATATGTTTTTTTCACTTTGTCTTAATCCTTTTAGATTTGGTAGAGCAGAAGAAAAAGATCCTTAAGGCGGGCTATTATATTTTTTTCCTGTTCTTTATTCTTGATTTTACCCCTTATTTTGTGAAAGGGATTGAACAAAAACTATCCTTTAATTTTTGGCCTGAACCAGGGATTACTTTTTTCCCTTTCTTAGTAATATGGATCTGTTATTGTATTTATCCTTGTTATCTTCTTTATAAGGGTTATCATAAGGCTTCCGGAATAAAACGTAATCAACTGAGATATGTTTTTTTGGGAATAATAATTGGATATGTCAGTGGTTCAACTAATTATTTTTTATGGTACGATATTCCGATAAAACCGTACGGGAATTTTTTTGTTCCTTTATTTGTAGGCATTATGGCTTACGCCATCGTCAAATATCACCTTATGGAGATAAAACTGGCCATTACCCGGGCAGGGATATTTTTGGTTGTATATACACTCGTTTTGGGTATGCCCTTTTGGATCGGTTATCATATAAGAAATGATATAAAATTATGGTTTATGCCTATTTCCTTCATGTTCCTCTTGGCAACTCCGGGCCCTCTCATCTATCGTTATTTTCAAAAAAAAGCGGAAGATCTGCTTTTAGCCAAGCAGAAATTTTATCAAAAAACACTTCTTGAGGCTGGTAAGGGAATAGTAAAGGAACACAATTTAGATAATCTTCTGAGATTTATTACAGATATACTAAAATATACAGTACAAATTGAATTTGTTGGTATATTTCTGAAAGATAAAGATGGAGAAAATTATTCTTTGAAATAGATAAGAGGTTATAAGAATTTCCCCCGAAATTTTATTTTTTCTAAGAATCATCCTCTGATTAGAATATTACAAAGAAGAAAAAAGTCTCTTATTTATAGTGATCTCGAATCCGTTATAAAAAAGGCCTTAAATAAACCTATTCATTCAATCGTGCCCTTATTTTTAGACAATAACCTTTTAGGCTTCTTGATCTTAGGAGAGAAGACCGATCGCACATTTTATACTGAGGAAGATATTAATGTTTTCGAGATCCTTTCAAGACAAGCAGTTTTGGCAATAGATCATTGCATTTTTATGGAAGAGTTCAGCAAGAAACAAGAAAAGGTTTTTCAGGCTGAGAAATTGGCATCGATAGGTGGTATGGCTGATGGTATTGCTCATCAGATGAAAAATCGTCTGAATTATTTTTCTGTCGCCTCAGGGGAAATAAAGGATGAAACCAGCAGTTTTGTGGAAGAACATACTGAATTGGTTGATAAAAATCCCGATCTAAGATCATATTTTGATTATATCTCTGAAATAGGCGGGGCTATGGTTAAAAATGTCAGAAAGGCAAACGGAATATTGGAGGGGATCTTAACTTTTGCCAGAACAGAGGAAAAAGAGGCCTTTTTTTCCTTTTTTTCTTTAAGAGAAATTATAGATACATCCTTGGGTTTGCTTTTGGTAAAGCATCGTATTGGGAGTGGATTCCCTCTGGAAGTCGAGATTAATTCTTCTGATTTGATTTATGGAGTAAAATCACAGTTGTTAGAATGTGTTTATAATATCCTGGATAACTGTTATGAGGCGATTAAAGAAAAGATGGATTTTTATTTAACCGAGGATGAAAGAAAAAATTTCACTCCCTGTATTAAATTAAGTTTAATCGAAAGGGTAAAATCTTTTCATATAGATATCTCTGATAATGGTATTGGGGTAAAAGACGAAGATAAGCATAAGATATTCGCACCCTTTTTTACCACTAAACCATCTGCTAAATCAGGGACGGGAATTGGATTATATATTGTAAAAAGGATTATAGAAGAGAATCACCAGGGGAGAATAAGTTTTAGATCCATATATATGAAGGGAACAAGATTTTTGATTGATATTCCTAATAAAGAATGTCCCACCAAAAGGGACGATTCTAAGGAAATCAAAACAGGTTCCGATGCTTCTCAAAAAAATCAAAAAATAACAACTCTCTCTGGAATGTCAAAAGATAAAAAAGAATAGTCGCAAAGATAGATGAGCGGTTCCAGGAAATACAGGACAAATGAATGGATTGATATTTCAGTCCCTTTGAAAAGTGGAATGGTCCATTGGCCGGATGATCCTCCCGTGAAAATTGAAAGATTGTCTGATCTTGATCAGGGTGACTTAAGCACTGTTTCAATGATTTCAATGTGTTCGCATACAGGCACACATATGGATGCACCGATTCATTTAATTAAAAACGGGAAAGGCTTGGACGAGATGCCCTTTGATGTTACAGTCGGAGTGGCCCGTGTGATAGAGATCTTTGACGAGAAATCCATTAGTGCCGAGGAGCTGGCTCGCTATCAAATTCGAAAAGGGGAAAGGCTGCTTTTTAAAACCAGGAATTCAATCAAATGCTGGAACATCAGCCGGTTTGTTAAAGATTTTGTATACATATCCCGGGATGCCGCGGAATTTCTGGTTGAGCGAAAGATCAGGGTCGCTGGAATAGATTATCTATCGGTTGATGGAATTGGAGAGAAAGGATTTAATGCTCACATTGTATTGCTTAAAGCAGGGATCTGGATCATCGAGGGGCTTGATTTGTCCGGAGTTGAACATGGAAGATATCAACTCATATGCCTGCCTCTTAATATAACAAGAGGTGACGGCGCGCCGGCAAGGGCTATTGTAAAAAGATTATAGAAGAAGAAAAGAAACAGGAAGAAGGCATCTCATCTTTATCGATAAAAGTGAGATGCCTCCTTTTTATGTAAAAATTTAAAATTCAGTATATACAAAGATCGAAAGAACAACCTAATAATATAAATGATTTATTCTACAGTAATCTCCACCTCGAAAGTCTCTGCAACAGTGGCCTCCCAAGTACGTCTATAGTAAAGGATAATGTTGGTGGTGCCTTCATCTTCCGCCTCAAATATCCATTGTTCGGATCCGCTTGCTCCGACCATTCCGGTATATCCCTGGAAATACTGGCTGCTTGTCTTTGAAACTATATCCGTATCGGGTTCATCGGCATCGAGCATCCATATATAACCAGTGGACGAATTCGAAGACAGTATAATGCTTATTGTGTCTCCTTTGTCAACAGTAAAATCGTCTCCATTGTCGGTCGAATCCAACATTAAATCCGCCTGCTGGTAGTTTGCTTGTTGATATGGGTAGTAATTGTATGGGTAGTAACCGCCGCCGCTATATGGATAGTAACTGCCACCGCCATACGGATAGTAACTGCCACCGCCATACGGGTAGTAACCTCCGCCACCGCCATACGGGTAGTAACCTCCGCCGCCGCCATACGGGTAGTAACCTCCGCCACCGCCATACGGGTAGTAACCTCCGCCACCGCCGTACGGGTAGTAACCGCCGCCAACAGGGGCTCCATATGGATATTGAGCGTGAGCGTTAACTACAAAAAACGATAAAGACAGCAATACGATCAATAAACTAAAAAAGAATAAATGGCCTTTTTTTAATGAAAGCATTACTTTTCACCTCCCGGAAAATGATTGTTTATGAATCTGCTATCAGTCTAAAGGCAAAAATATATTTTAACTAAGCCTTCAAAACTTAGGTTTTCTTCATTATGCCAGGTTTATTTAATTTGCCTCTAAATTTCTGCCGGCCAAGATAAAGAATTACATTAAATATTATAGCATAAATGACAATTTTTATGCCAATATAGACGATAAAATTCGTTTAAAATTATGTTTGCACAGAAAGCCCAAACTGAAAAATATTCACAATATATTATTGGTTTATAAAAACAAGATTAAAATAAAACAAAATGATAATATCAAGCCAAACAAGGTTTGACCCGGGGCTGATTACTATTTAAAATATAAGTAAGTATATATTGTGGGAATTTGAATCACTTTAATTTAAGGGGACTACAGGGAAAAAATTGATGCTTTTGTATATTTTTTTCTGTAAAAGTTGTATTTATAATATGTCACGTATAATTCGTAACTTTTTGAAAAATAGTTTAGTCTTATATATTATAATTAATCATATCTGAGAAATAAGATTAGCTATATTCATGATATGTTTCGAGGAGGTGAATGCATGGAGAGTAAAAACGGTATGTGATTAATTAATCTTTAACACCTTTTTTATTTATCGCAATAAAAGGGAGGTTTTTTTGATGAAAAAAGATCGGATTGCAATGTTTATTATAATCATCTTTTTTGGTTTATCAGTTTTCACTTCACTTCTTTTTTTCCCTTTAATGGAAGTGTCAGCACAGACTTTCAACTGTATTGTTAGAAGAGACGTAGAAATCCCCTATCAGTTTCAGTTTTTTAGTACAAGAATCCTGGCAAACGCGACATTTGAGATAAAGTTCACCATACGCGATAATTCTAATGAAAAAGTATATGTCAGGTTAATACCGGGGGAGCCTGATCCTAATGATCCTGCGGTTAGTGTCGATGACAAAACCCTGACCTATCTGCTTGGATCAGGTCTATATAGCTCAACAAAAACAGATTATGAAAGAATAGGTTCAAGTGAAGACGATTATGATATCCCTGGCCTCAGTGAGCTGTTTTTTCAGGCAGCAGTATTAGATGAGGATTGGATATACGACTATGATGGAGGAGATGCCAAGATAACCGGTATTACCATATCATCGGATCAGGCGCGTATTAAATATATCGAATTTTGGGATAATGAATTCCGTGATGCCAATGTCGCTGAGGACTCACAGGATTTTGAGGACTACTCTGATCTAGCTGAGGCCGAATGGGAAAACCTTACACCTAATACAGGGGCACCAACCATAATTAATAATGAGGATGTGCTTTATTTAACTACATCTATACCAGCGGGTTATCCGCCAATTTATTATCCTCTTCCCTATTATAGCTATAGCTATCCTTCCTATTACGGTTCTCTCTATCCAAGCTATTCCAGCAGCCCGGTAAATGTATATAATTATTATTATGGAAACTCTCCCGGGGCATACTATAGCAGCTATCCAAGCGGATCTTTTGCTTCATTCCGGGGTAATTTGCCCAGTACGTATTATCAAGGGTATTCTACTCTCTATCCGGGTTCCTATACAGGGAGTTTTCGTAGTTTATTTTCAAGCACCTATCCCGCAACTTATGGTTATGGCATATACTCATTTACTAATCCAGCCGGAGGCTTCGGCGGATATAATTATGGTTTTCCCGGTTTTGTGTCATCCAGAAATATTTATGGTTTTGGATACTCACCCTACGGAGGATTTTTATACTAAATTTTGTGGATTTACATTCTACGGCTCTGAATTTTGCGATTCGGGTTTGTTTAAACGATCGTATGTAAGAAAATCCTGTAAGAATTTGTGTAATTGTTATATGATGATTGGATAATATTTATAGGGGGCAAACCTTGAGGTTTGTCCCCTGTTGTCTTTATATCCTTTCCAATTCATTCCATAATTTATATTATTCTGATTAAACAAAAATAGAGACTTCAACTTTGTCGGTGTATAATCTCCTCAACTTATTGACCAGTTACATGATATAATATGAAGTATTATAGAGTATTTGTTAAATTACATAAAATGGATTAAAAATTTTTAAAAACATATATATTTTGAGATATTTTCTTTTATGTCCTTGTAGAACCATAAAAAATGATCCATATTCAGTATATAAAAAAACAATTTGGTCCAAAAACTATTTTTGATGATGCCTCGGCCCATGTACCGCCTAAGGCCCGCGTAGGTCTGGTGGGGCCAAATGGCTCCGGGAAAACCACTCTGCTTCGAATATTGATTGGCGAGGAAGAAACAGACGGCGGTAATATTGTAATCAGAAAAGGAGCCAGGATTGGCTATCTCAAACAGGAGGTCTGGGACAACCCCGACAGGAGTATTCTGGCCGAGATCCTTGCCGGCTTTCCCGATCTTCAGAAGATGGAGCAGGAGCTTATATGCATGGAGTGCCAAATGACCGATAATCATTCGCAGGAATTGCTTGAAAGCTATGGTAAATTGCGTCAGCTTTTCGAGGTGAAGGGGGGATACGAGATTGAACATCAGGCAAAATCCATTCTTAGCGGTATGGGATTTCATCCTGATCAATTTGTAAAACCTTTACATGAATTTTCGGGCGGGTGGATGATGCGTGTGGCTCTGGCAAAATTGCTCCTTGCAAAACCAGAAGTGCTTTTATTGGACGAACCTACAAATCATCTCGACCTTGAGACTGTGGTATGGCTCGAGGGTTTTTTGCTCGAATATCCGGGCACAATAGTTCTAACAAGCCACGATCAGGTCTTCATGCAAAGGATTGCGGATCGCATCCTGGAAATAAGCCAACAGAGTTTGTATACATTTATCGGAAGTTTTGAAGATTATGTGGAACAGAAGGCATTGCGCCAGGAACAACTGCAGGCCCAATATAAGAACCAGCAGAAGAAAATCGAGCAAAATGAACGTTTTATTGAGCGATTTCGTTATAAAGCAACGAAGGCAAGGCAGGTACAAAGCCGTATAAAGATGATTCAAAAGATAGAGCGTATCGGTTTCATTAAAGATGCGCCGCGTGTTATGAAAGCTCGCCTGCCCCAACCGCCACGGTCCGGTCTCCAGGTGGTGCAGGTATGTAATGTGACAAAAAGATATGGTGAAAAGACAGTATATGAGGATGTCAATTTTGAACTTCAGCGGGGTGAAAAAGTTGTGCTTGTGGGCCATAACGGAGCCGGCAAGTCAACTTTGTTGAAGATTATTGCAGGTCAGGTTGATATCCAGGCGGGCTCGGTTTTTTATGGCCATAACGTAACGATGGATTACTACGCGCAACATCAACTTGAAACCCTTGAGCCTTCTGCCAGTATTTTAGAGGAAATAACGAATGTAACATCTGATTACACTCAAGAAAGGCGCCGAACCCTCCTTGGAGCCTTTCTTTTTTCGGGTGATGATGTCTTCAAACAAATCCGCGTTCTTTCAGGTGGTGAAAAGGCACGGCTGGCCCTTGCCAAAATGTTGGCCCATCCTGCTAATCTTCTTGTAATGGATGAACCCACCAATCATCTTGATATTTTATCACGACAGGTCCTTGAAGATGCGCTTTCCGATTATGAAGGCACATTGATTTTTATATCACATGACAGGGCCTTTATAAATTCCATAACGAATCGTGTTGTAGAGGTTAATGATGGAAAGTTAACGAGTTATTTGGGAAATTACGACGATTATATATGGAGAAAAGATCAGGCGACAGAGAATGATTCGATTGGACATCCTCTGAATATTAATGCGTCCGATATTTCTTGCTCCAAACAAACGGAAAGAATTCTCAATAAGAAAGAGGATAGAAGGCTACGAGCGGAAAAGATTCAGGAAAAATCCAGGCAGATAAAACCATTAAAGAAAAAGCTGGCCGGTCTGGAGTCAGAGATTGATGCGCTGGAAAAAGAAAAGGAACAGATTTCCATTGAACTTTGTAATCCTTCCATATTTACTGATAGGGAGCTTTATCCTCAAAAATTGAAAAGGCATAGTGAATTGGAGGCAAGGTTACATGAATGCTATGATGAATGGGCCCAAATTGCCCAAAAAATCGAAGAGATTGAATTAGTTTTTTCTGATCTGGGTTAAAAAAATCTTGCATTTGAAATCTATTGCGACTTGAAATCAGCTCTACATGCGGCGTTGTTCACAACGATTTTGACATCGAAATATTTCAATGTTCCTTCAGCAAAAATTGTCTTTGCGACTTGCCTGTGAAGCTTCTTTAGCGTCTCATGACGATTTCAAATGCAAGATCATGTTTAAATTTGTTTAGTTCGATCGGGTTGAACTGAAAGAAGAATCATACCTCCTGCCAGAAAGAGGATAATGATAGCAATTATCCCGTATCTGCTTGAACCAGTAAGCTGGCCAACCCGGGCGAAGAGGAAAGGGCCGACTAATCCGGAAAATTTGGCGCTTATATCATAGAATGAAAAAAATTTGGCAGTATCTTCTTTAGGGATCATCCTGGCAAAAAAAGATCTGCTTAAGGCTTGTGTTCCTCCCTGCACCAGAGCAACCATAATGGCTAGGATCAAAAAATCTAAAGGTGTCTTAACAAAGTATCCAAAGATTACTACTATAATATATACAACCAATCCAATTAAAATGCATGTCCTTGTTTTTATAAAGTTAGTCAGTTTTCCAAAAAGAATGGTAAAGGGGATGCCAACAAACTGTACTAATAAGATGGAACCAATAAGATGGTTTCTGCCTATCCCTATTTCAGAACCGAAGATTGCCGCCATGATAATAATGGTTCCAATGCCGTCATTATATAACCAAAATGCCAGAAGAAACTTAAAAGGTTCTTTAAAATCGGAAATTCGGAGCAAGGTATTTTTTAGTTCCTTTAAGCTTTTCCTAAGAATAGTTGAAGCTTTTTCAGATAAGGGATTTACAGGTTCAGATACGTTTAGGAAGAGAGGGAGAGAAAAGAACGCCCACCACAGGGCTACTGATAAAAAAGAAAAGCGCATTGCCCAAACTGGATCTGCAATCATAAAAATTTTTGGTTTTAGTATCATAAGAAGATTTATGGCTAATAAGAGCCCTCCTCCGAGATATCCAAGGGCATAAGCCAAAGCAGAAACTTGATCTATTATCTCTTCATGTGCTACGTAAGGAAGCAGGGAATCATAAAAGATATTCCCTCCACCGAATCCTACTCGCCCAAAGATAAAAAGGATTGAGGCAATAAGCCATTGACCTTCATGGACAAAAAATAGCAAACCTGTTGCTATCATGCCTAATGAAGCAAATATGAAAAGAAATCGTTTCCTTTTAGATGTATAATCACTTATAGAACCTAAAAATACTGAAAAAAAAGCGATTAGTATCATTATAAGCGTGGCCGTGCTGTTTGTGTATCCCCAATAGCTGGTGGCCGTAGTTTTTGGTAAGCTGTTGGCTGCTATCTCACTATAAAATATAGGAAGGACGGCTGCCAGGATAGTAGTGGCAAAGGCAGAGTTAGCCCAGTCATACATACACCAGCTCAGGATTTCTTTTTTGTTTTTTTTATCCATAAAAACAAGAAATTATTTAGAGTAGTTCCTGGCTTATTTGAATACAAATATAAACAACACATTGTCAGAGAATTTATATTAAAAAATATTAATTTTCAAATTCAAAGATTTTTAACTGTTAATACATATCAAGATTTCAACGGGATTTTGAGAAGTTACTCACTCAAAGATATAAAGATATATTGAGTATCAAAAGGGTACAAGCCTGGAATTAAAAATGCAGCGTCATTGCTGCAATCCTTGACAATTATTTAAAACATGTTATAATTTTAAATATAAAATCGTTATATTATATTCTTGTTGTGCTTCGGTCATTTCTTCATTTAGAAGTTCATCTATGATTAAATACAGCGTGGTGATAGAACCTATTCCTCTTAAACTATTCATTGGTTATCCAACTCTGATTATTAAAACATCAGGTTTGTTATGATGTAAAATTCAAAACAATGTTTTATTATTTTAATAAATATTCCAATAATAATATTGAATTATCAATTTTGCCGTGATCTTTTTAAATTGCTAAAACGTAAAATTTTTATAAAAGTAAAATTCCAAATCTAGTCCACGTTCTTAAATAGTTGGTCCTCGTTGGTTAAGAGGTAACTTTGATGTGGCATCTATATTATTTTTTGCTTATCGTCTTTATTCTCGTCTATCTATCTATGTCAAAATCACAAGATATTTATCCACTTTTGGCCCAACAAATGGCCCCAAAAAGAAGGAATAATGAAAAGAGGTAATATCAACAAATAAACCCGTATCATTATATTTCGTTAAATCTTCGTTTTCGCGCTCATTTATAATAAGGTAATTGATTTAAATACAATTATAGAATGATTCAAAAAAAGAGAAAGGAAAAATCACGTCAGGTATGGAAAAAATCGTTTTGGATTTTAGTTATAAAACCAAAAGGAGAGAAAAATCATGTCTAAGATGAAAACAGGATGGCTGCCAAAAATTTTGAGTTTTTGTTTTATTGTTTTCTTTATCTTTGCCCTGGGCATTGGTTACTCAGGGATCAAAGAGGCACTGACTGCCACAGAGCTCAATCTGGCTCTGGAAGGAACCTGCGTTTATCCTCAATCCGTGGATCAGGAGGTCCCGGACATTGAAAACAACAATGTCGTCTGGATGCAGCAGGGAAACGATTATTATTACAAGATTTTTCACAGTGACCTGAGTACAGGATCTGTCAAACAACTTGGTAAGAGTACAGCCGCGGAGAAGTACCCCGCTATTTCGGGAAATAAGGTTATCTGGATGGATTATCGAAGCATAATGGATGATCCCACTGTCAAGAACAAATATGCGTATATTTTTAAATTCTATGACATGTACGGATACGATTTGGAAAAGAAGAAGGAATTTCCCATTTGTACAAACCCGGAGTGGCAGGGATACGGAGATATTCATAATGATAAGGTCGTATACGCCGATTTGAGGACAGGAAGCCCGGATATCATTCTCTATGACATGAATACAAAAAGAGAATACGCGATTTGTATGCATCCCGCCTGGCAGGGAAATCCTGTCATTTCCGATCGCTATATAATATGGATGGACCAGCGTAGTGGTGATTATGATATTTATGCCTATGATTTGAGCACCGGCAAGGAATTCCCTGTTTGTACTGCTAAAGATAACCAGGCATACCCTATTATCAATGGCACAAAGGTCGTTTGGCAGGACAAGAGAAACGGAGATGATGATATCTATATGTATGACCTGGACCTCCGCCAGGAAGTCCCCATCTGTACCAAAAAAGGGAAACAGCAGGTCCCCGATATCTCCGGAAATATCGTTATCTGGCAGGATGACAGAAATGGGAACTGGGATATTTACGGTTATAACTTAATTACAGAGCAGGAATTTCAGATTACGAATCAGAGCGCTGATCAGACCTTTCCTGCGATTTCTGAAAACAGGATTGTCTGGGTTGATTCAAGGAGTGGTCATAAAAACATTTACACTGCAACATTACCCGATAATATAATAAACCAAGCAAAGACCATAAGCAGAAAACGGGAAATCCTTGATTCAAGCTCTCAGACAACGGATCAGGTTGCCTGGGACCAGGTTACAAATCAGGTTGCGGAAAAGGTAAGTGAATTATATGCCGAGTTATACTGTCCTTTGGCCACGGATGCAGACATTCAGCTTTTATGCAAGCCCTGTCCATATGCCATTGATGTGGCAAACGAGATAGTAAGGTATTGTTGCCCGTTAGCTTCATCCGATGTGGCCGGTTCGACACTGATTTGCAGGCCCTGCCCATACCCCGTGAATGTCGATGGCAAGATAATTCTGCGATGTTGTCCGTTGCCCCAGGCCACTGTTTCAGGTGAAGCCCTATGGTGTTATCCCTGTCCTCTGGCTCAGGATGTGGATGCCCCCATAAGGCAGTGGTGTTGTCCTCTGGCAGATGCGGAGATCGGAGTGGCAGGTCAGGATCAGAGGCTTCTTTGGTGCCGTCCTTGTCCGGTCGCCAGGGAACTGGAAAACAGCCAGATTCTCTGGTGTTGTCCTCTGGCGGATTCAACGGTAAACAGCGACCGGTTATGGTGCTGGCCGTGTCCCTATGCTATTGAAGATAATGATAAAACCCTGACCATGTACTGCTGTCCTGTGGCTCAGACCGGTGAGGTTATGTGGTGCCGGCCCTGTCCCTATCCTCTGAACGATAACGAACTTACACCATATTGTTGCCCGATAGCAAAAGGCACAGGTCAGGAATTCTGGTGCACGCCATGTCCATGTGCTACAGGCATTGATGATTATCTATCCCTGTTTTGCTGTCCCGTCGCCTTGTCCAGTGTGGATCAGAACCTCCTGTGGTGCCGTCCCTGTCCATATGCGATTGATGTTGATAATAAGATTATTCGCTTCTGTTGCCCGGTTGCTGAGACTACGGTTGCGAACGTAGCCTTGTGGTGCCAGCCTTGTCCCTATGCGATACAGATGGAGGATGGGACCATCAAACGATGTTGTCCCGTAGCGCCTATCAAGATATGTGAAAAGGTCCTCCTGTGTCAGCCATGTCCCATTGCATGCGATAGCCCGCAATGCGTCTGCTGCCCGATAGCTTTGTATAATATCGACTCCCAGGTACAGCAATTGTGTTGTCCTGTAGCCACAGCCACAAGTGCAGAAAGTCTACTGTGGTGCCGGCCCTGTCCCTATGCCGCTGAAATGGCAGATAGTGTGATCAAATACTGTTGTCCTCTCGCTTCAGCCGATGTGGCTGGGACCCCACTGGTTTGCAAACCATGCCCGTATGCCGTGAATGTGGACGGAAAGATTGTTTTACGCTGTTGTCCTCTGGCTGAGACCGTTACAGCCGGTGAACTTTTAAAATGCTATCCCTGTCCGCTGGCCAATGAGGTGGATTCAGCGGTGAGGCTGTGGTGTTGCCCTCTGGCAGACGCAGAGATCGGAGTGGCAGATCAGGACCAGAGGCTGCTTTGGTGTCGTCCCTGTCCCATTGCCAAGGAGATGGAAAACGGTGACATCTTCTGGTGCTGTCCCTTGGCAGATACACCTGTCAACGATGACAGGTTATGGTGTAAGCCCTGTCCTTATGTGGTTCAAACAGATAATGGGCTCAGATTGTGGTGCTGTCCCATAGCCCAGAGTACTGTCGCAGGAAGCGCTTTCTGGTGTAAGCCCTGTCCATGGCCTAATCTTGTCGATAATGAGTTGACACCTTACTGCTGTCCGATTGCTTTAGGCACGGGCCAGGAATTCTGGTGCAAGCCCTGTCCGTACGCAAAGGACACAGACCCTTATCTCACACGTATCTGCTGTCCCGTTGCCCTTACCAATGTGGATGATAGCCTCATGTGGTGCCGTCCCTGCCCCTATGCGGTTACCCTGGATAATAAAGAGATTATTCGATTCTGCTGTCCGGTGCCGCAGACCACGATAGCGGATGTGACTTTATGGTGCAAGCCCTGTCCCTATGCCATCTATATGGAGGACGGGACCCTCGTCAGGCGTTGCTGCCCGGTGGCCCCGGTAACTGTGGCGGGCGTGACCCTCTGGTGCCAGCCCTGCCCGGCAGCATGTCCCATTGCCACCAGTTCGGACCCGGTGCAGAGATGTTACCCGTGCAGGTATTATGATGACATGGAGAGAAATACCTGGACATTCTCGATGGAACAGGCCACAGGTTCGGCAGGCTACATAGAGGCAGATATTGGCTATTCACCTGAGAAATATAAGTCTCCGATACGATCCGTCAGGGCGCATCTCAGAAAAAATCCTAACGGAGATGTCGATATGGATTATGCAAAGGTGACGGCTGCCCGGGAGTTCCCGTTGGGCGGCTGCGAGGATCTGAATCTAAAGCTCAATTATCTCATACTGAAACAATTGGCTAACAAGAGCGCCGGTTTCAGGGTATATGTTGGAGTAACCGCATTTGACTCTGACGGAAACCTCATGGGCGGACATGCCTATAATCTGTATCGGTATCCCTTTTCTGAAATAATCCCGGATTCCACCGATGTGGAGACCGTTCCGGATGATTGGAATGTTTTGTATCGGAGCCTATCCAAGGACCTGCCCGTTGAATGGTGCAAGGTAAGGACCTTGCGGGTAGAGTTGACAGCAATGTGGAAATCAAATATTTCAGTCGGAGATTTCCTCGACGTCTTCTGGGATGATCTTTCAATCTGGGGAACAGACTGTGAACCGATCAACTGGTGCTGTCCGGTGGCTTGCCCGGTTTCATATGAATCGGCTCCTGTCCAGTGGTGCGCTCCATGCAGGCATTATGACAACATGGAACTGGATACCTGGAAATTTAATGAAAAATATGAAGGGCTTGTTACCTTTGATATTGATTATTCAAAGCTGGAGAAGGTTTCTCCCGAACGTTCAATTCGAGCCTATTCAGCAAGCTGGCTGGAGGTTGCTCAGAGCTCCGATCAGGGGGTGGTCGATGAGCTTGAGGCTCTAAGCGCTGAACAAGGTGTGATTGAGGAACAGAGTCTAATTGATGGATACGCAGCGCTTCAAGCCACACGGAAGTTTCATTTGTACCAATGCGAGGATATAAATCTCAAGCTTTACTACCTGATTCATTCGAAGATGACATACAGGAGCGCCTATAGAAGGGTATATGTAAAGGTGGTTGCCTATGATGCCGGGCGAAATCCCATGGGGAGGCATGTCTATATATTGTTCCAGAATCCTCCTGAAGAGCTGCTTCCGGGCACCACTTATATTGGCTTCACCCCCGATAAATGGAATATACTCCAGCGAAACCTCTCCAAGGACCTGCCCATTAAGTGGTGTGAAGTAAGGACCCTGGAAGTATTCCTGGAATCAGCGGGTAGATTCCCTCCCGGACGCGACGATCTTCTGGATGTGTTCTGGGATGACCTGTTAATCTGGGGGAGCAATTGTGACGTGGTCAATTGGTGTTATCCCTGTCCTGTTTCCAGCGCTTATCCTCAATATATGTGCTGCCCCGTAGCTTCGGATAAAATAGATTATAATATACAAAGATGGTGCTGTCCCCTGGCTACGGATGTGGAGAACCGGCTTTTGTGCAAGCCCTGTCCCTATGCAGTCAATATGCCGGGTGGTACGGTCAAATATTGTTGTCCCGTATCTTCCGCCACTGTAGCAGG
>JBLIRS010000034.1:0-15801 GCA_049472415.1 bacterium
TGAGGCTCCTTATCTGCTCTCTGTTCAATCGCACGGGACAGTTGAGCAGCTGCCAACACTGGAATATTCAATTCACGCGCCAGGATCTTCATATTTCTGGAGATGTAAGACACTTCTTGGACGCGATTCTCAATGCGCATTCCGCCGCTCATCAACTGGAGGTAATCAACCAGGACCAAATCAAGCTGGAATTCCATGTGCAACCGGCGGCATTTGGTGCGTAATTGGAGCGGTGTCAGCCCGGGTGTGTCATCCAGGTATACGCGCGTATCCCCAAGCACTTCGATGGCATGTGCAAAGAGTGTCCACTCATCTTCGCTGAGCTTGCCCGTTCGCAACCGATGCGTATCAATCCCGGTCTCCTGGGCGATCAAGCGCTGCACAAGCTGCTCGTTGGACATCTCCAAGGAAAAAATGGCGATATGCTTCTTATGCGTCTGGGCAGCGTTTTTAGCTGCTGAGAGCATGAAAGCCGTCTTACCTGAGCCTGGTCTGCCGGCGATGATGAGGAAATCAGAAGGCTGCAACCCTCCCAATAGACGGTCAAGATCGATGAAACCCGTGGGTACTCCAAAGGTCTCCTCGCTGCGCTGAGAAATTTGATCAATGCGGTCATAAACATCACTGAGTACTACCTGGATGGGCTGCAAATCTCGGGTGGTACGGCGCTCGCTAACCCCGAAAACTGCCTTTTCGGCTTCATCCATCACCGTTTCCAGCCCGGTCTCTTCCTGATAAGCTAGCTTCGCAATCTGGTTTGCAGCATTGAGCATGCGTCTGCGAACCGCAGTTTCTTCAACCAGACGACCATATGATTCGGCATGCAAGGACGTGGGAACGTTATTGAGCAATGCTGTCAGATATGCAGGGCCTCCAACTTCCGCCAGATGTCCCGTCTGATCGAGCTCTTCTGTGACTGTCAGGAAATCGATGGGTGTGCGACGTTCATGCAGGCGGGTAAAGGCTTCCCAAACCCACTGATGTCGGTGAATATAAAAATCATCCTTGTTCAGGAATTGGGCTACATCGTAATAAGCCTCTGGATTGATCAGTATTGCTCCCAGGACAGCTTCCTCTGCCTCGCGACTGTGCGGGACAACTTGTGGTCCTGGGGTGGCTATATCTTCAAATTCGGGGATATCGTCCATTACCGAAATGTCACTTCAGGAATAATAGTTATGAATCAGGAAGTTTTTACAAAATATGGCTGGGTCAACTTGAAAAATGGTTGTCTGATCAACGGATATTATCAGGTATGTCCTTCTTGAGTAAAACTGGACAGTCAGGCTTCTCCTCCGTCCTCGTCTTCGCCATCATTTTCTTCGCCACCCACGTCATCTATGTCGAGCTTTTCCAGAAAGTCTTCAAATACTGACAGCCGTTCCTCCCCTCCTTCAGCAGGTTCGTGAGCAGATTCTTGCTCTTGCAGGTTTTCTTCAGGAATGATCCCTGCGCTGTCCATGATGGAGCGAGTAACGAGTATTGGGACATGGACTCGAACTGCCAGGGCTAATGCGTCTGAAGGACGAGAATCGATATCCAGCGTACGACCATTCACTTCGGTGACGATATTTCCATAGAAAGTATCTTCGCGCAACGAAAGCACTTCAACCCGTACGATCCGGGCATCCAGGGCTTTAAACACGTTTTTCAACAGATCGTGTGTCAGTGGACGGGATACTTCTACCTCTTGCAAAGCAAGGGCAATCGCTTCCGCTTCATAAACGCCTATCCAGATCGGCAAATAACGCTCGGTTTCCTGTTCTTTTAAGATCACGATCCGTTGCTGCGATATCAAGCTGACTCGTATGCTGTCGATGACGACTTCTACCATTTCAGACATATAAAGCCTCCAGGTTCGATTTCCATCCATCCTGTATGCTTATCGTTGCTGACACAATGAGCGGATGAAGCTCGAACGATACTGACGTGTATTTTAACATGGTGAGGGCTGAGATGCAACAGAACAGGTCATTGATTCTACCATCCAGACTGGTATCCTGGCTTGATCGATGTGAATTCTTTAAATGTTAAAGAATTAAAAATGTCTTATCCTTGCTTCTTTTTAAGATTACGGTATAATATTTGTGGTTGGTGTGGGGCAAAATTGGACTGCCTGATTTCTGACCAAATCATCGCAGGTCGGTTAAATGATCGATAAAATATTATGGATAGAGGGAAAACGGGCTGACAGCCCGTCTTTCGTCCCTACTTTACGAAAAAAGCAATATGAGATCGAACTGGTGCCTACCGGAAAGGCAGCGCTGGATCGATTGCTTGAGGTCGATCCCTATCTGGTTGTCGTTAACGCCGCTTCACTACGCAGTAATGGTAAGCGAATTTGCGCGAACTTGCGAGACAAAATGAATGGCTTACCAATCATGTTGATCCTGGATAAGGATCAACCGATCTCGGGAGAAATAGCTGCCAATATTGTCCTCAGACTTCCTTTTACCCCTCGTAAACTCATCAATCGCATTATTCCTTTCATTGCGAACGAGGGCAAGCATGCCTATAAAAAAGGAGCGATTATCCTCGATCTGGAGCGGAAGAGCATACAATGTGAGGATCGAGGAGGGCGTCTGACACCACGCCTGGTGAAACTGATCCACAAGCTCATGCGTCATGCCGGTGAGGTTATCGCTCGTGAGGAGTTGTTTCGTGAGGTGTGGAGCACAGAATATACGGGGGATACTCGCACCCTGGATGTGCATATCAGCTGGTTGAGGCGGGTTATTGAGAAGGATCCACGTAATCCAAAATTTCTTATCACCGTGCGCGGCATAGGCTACCGACTGGACGTATAATCGGTTCTTCCATATTTGATCTGTATTGTTCGCCCAGCACTTTTTGCGGGGTCATTGCGCTTGTCCCGGAGAATTGATTGACTTCATTCGCCCCAATGTTGGGGGTCCCTACCCAATCCTTATTTGATTAGTTTGTCATTGCGAGTGCTTTTTACGAAGCAATCTCCTGCTAAATCATTTTGCGTAGCCCACGAAGTGCGACCAGCTTTTACATCACCCATAAAATGCGATCAGCTATCCATAGATTATGAAGAGCGCAGAATACTTGCTGCTCTTTTTATTTAACTGGGGGAATGACGCCATCTCTCAGACTGAGGGCGTCGACAGGACAAACCTTAGCGCAGGGTGGATCATTACATGCCCTGCAAACAATCACCATAAATCCTCTTTCCATACCTCCGGCTGATCTCACACCGATACAGGTTTTGGCAAGTCCTGCCTCATCATGCCTTCGAGAACATGCAAACATGCAATTCTGGCAACCAACACATTTTTCCGAGTCAAATGCTGCTAGTCTCATAAATAGCCCCCCTTTTTCTGTTTATTAATAACCCTGTCTCTTATTAATCTTTATAAACTAACCTCTAAATTCATAAAAATCAAGTAGAGAAATTGAAAAAATAGAAAAGTTTTATATATATTAATTCGGAAAATTTTTTAGGAAGGAATTTATAATGAGCTTAAAGACAAAAAGGCGATCCGCAGGAAAATCTGCGGACCGCCTTAAGTGTTAAATCAACAGCAAGAGATAATCATCAAATATTCATACCTCTTTATATCCCCCATATCTGAAGAGCGGTCAGCAACGTCCCGATCGGAGTGACTGCATATGGATAAGTTGTGTAAGCAGAGTTGGCCACCGGCACCCATTGGGCACCCCATGCAAACGGGGTTGGAGGAAGAGCCGCCCAGTTGCCTGTCAATGTTATGGGGTTGGGCAAATTTGTAGTGGGATTAATCAGAATGTCAGGCGGCCAGGAATCAAATCCAAATATCATATCCCAGTAAGCAAGCCCTACTGTGCTATTGTATAATAGCCACGGATAACCTATGGCTGGATCCCATGTCAGGGCAGGCTGAACAGGCAGGAGTGTTTTGGGTGTAAGGCTCGTTACAAGGGGAGTAGCAACTCCGGTTTTACTACTGACAGGGGAGAGAACAGGAGACCATAAAGGCCATAGCGTGTTGTATGGAGGAATGGCTGCCCAGTATTGAGCATGTACTGAATTGGCACCCAAAAATGTCATAATTATCAAAATGGCAAAAACAATAATCATAGATTTCAATGAGATATTTTTAGTAAACATATCAAAGTCCTCCTTGTTAAGATTAAATGTTTGTTCATATATTGTATACTTGTGACCCTTTATTGAGTCATTTAGCATTAAAAACGAATCATTGGGAAGGTGGTTCAATAACGCATTATAGAAATACCGATAAGCTTTGTAACCTCTGAAACCAAATTTTTATCGATCAGGATTTTAAATGTTTGCTTAGGATATTCCGAATAGCTGTTACTGTTTTTCGAGATAAAAGACGATAAATGATCGGAAAGCATTATCAGGGGTAAAAAATACTCTTTGTCATCTAAGGAATTTTCAAGGATTGAAATAAAATTTTTAAATGTTATATCAAAGGCTTTGCTGATGATTTTCACATTTAATATATTGGATACAATAAGATGCAGATCTAACGAGTCCGGGAGGTCCGGGTTGATACAATGAACGTATTCCGGTGTATCCAATATACTTAGAGTTAAAAATATACAGACTACAAATATGGCTATGATCTTCAGCCGCATATCAAATCCATTACCTGGTTATTTATTGTTTTAATTTGTTTTATCTTAAATGCCAATCCGGAATATCTCAAGATAAAAACTTTTGGCTCTGATTATCCTTAAGAATACCTCAGCCAGGGGATTTACAAATGGGAATTGCTAATAGAGATGTCGAAAAAACAAGAGGAATATCACTTTGTGGAAAATCATATAATATTTAAATGGAGGAGTTTTTGCTTCTACTATCTAACTTCTTGTTTCAATGGAAAAATATAATTCATTCCCATGTAATTCAGGAATCGGCCTTTTAGTGATTGGCTATAAATCCTATCGATACTACCAGTTCATCTCCTTCCAAAAAATTATATCTTTTAAAATATAATAGAATTATAACCCATTGAGTATGTCAATGTCAATTTATCTCTTAGGGTTACCTAAAAACAAGCCTGTATTTTCCGCCGGGATTCAGGCAGGATTTTACTGGTCCGATTTGGGTTTAAAAAACGATTGATTAATTATGTTGAATGGAATGATTTAAATCCATTGACATATTTATGATATCGTTTTCATTTTTTATTTCAGTGAAACCAACCTTTTTCCAGAAGGATTGGGCTGGTTGGTTGTCTGTCTTCACCATTGCCCTGATCCTTTTTACCACAGCGTATTTTTGCAGGTTCCGGGCAAGGAGTTTAAATGCCTGTGTGCCGTATCCCTTTCCCCTTAAAGTCCGGTCGAACAACACAAGGCTCATGCAGGCCGTTTCACCCGGTATAAGATCGTATAAACCGGCAAAACCGATCCGTTTTGAATCCATCTCGATACAGAAGGAACAATCGTGGGCCCTTTTTATCATCCACCATATGGAAAACCATGAAGAATTCAATAGCCTGTCTGAACCGCTGCCCGTTAAAAAAGTCCCGTCCCGGAGTCCTTTGCTTATAGAGGGACCGTCAAAGACCCTTAAAGGCCTGAGCCTTAGATTGCCATCTTTCATATATCCAGGGACCTTTACCCAAAGCATCCTTTTCCCTCCATCATATAGGTCATCTGAATAAGATTCTGATATCCCTCACTCCCTTTAAATCATAAAATTTTATAAAAGCTTTATGTCCTGACCCGGGAAAGAACTTTCTCCCTGTATAAAACACTTTGTAAAATATGATTCACCGGGAATGGTAATTCTATTGCCGTTCAAAATTTGTAAAATATCGGACAAAAGAGTATCTTTAGCTTGACAAGTATCTGTTTTAACAACATCACTAACCTGTTGATTTAAAATTTCGTCAATATCATGGAGTTTAGCAAAAATAAAATATATTTTCAAATAGTTAACCTGTATGAGATGATCAAAATTGTAGATTTGTGAGAAAAATTTTTTAAAGGAGGCTTTATGACAAGTTTGAATCCTGTTTTCATTTCCATTGGGATTGGTGTTTTAGGCATTATTTTTGTCTGGATTCTGGCAAAAAGGATCTTATCTAAAGACCCTGGAACTGAAAAAATGATCCGGATTTCCAATGCAGTTCATGAGGGTGCGATGGCGTTTCTATTCCGTGAATATAAATCCATTTCCCTAGTGGTCGTGATATTGTTTGTTATCCTTTTCTTTTTTGTGGATAAAAAAACCGCCTTTGCCTTTGTCTTCGGAGCTTTCTGCTCCATATCGGCAGGATACATCGGTATGAGCATTGCCACAAGATCTAATTGCAGAACTGCTCAGGCGGCCTCCAAGAGCTATAATGAAGCCATTGGTGTGGCCTTTCCGGGGGGGGCAGTGATGGGAACAAGCGTTGTTTCAATCGGTCTTCTCGGCCTTTCACTGGTTTTTTTAGCCATCATTTTGATGGAAAAAAGGCTCCGGCCGGATCAAACCACCGCAATCATTGAAGCGGTCCGGATGGTAGCGGGCTTTTCAATGGGCGCATCACTGGTGGCCCTTTTTGGTAGGGTAGGCGGTGGTATTTATACAAAGGCTGCTGATGTAGGTGCTGATTTAGTGGGTAAAGTGGAGGCCGGCATTCCGGAGGACGATCCAAGAAATCCTGCCGTTATCGCTGATAATGTTGGAGATAATGTGGGTGATGTGGCCGGTATGGGTGCGGATCTGTTTGAATCATATATAGGTGCCATTGTTTCCGGTATGGTAATTGCGGCAGCCCCCAATCCAAGGATCGATATAAAAGGTGTTATGCTCTGCCTTCTTCTTTCCGCATGGGGCATCATTGCTTCCATAATCGGAATATTCTTCGTCAGGACGGACGAAAAATCCGATCCACAGAAGGCGCTCAATAAAGGAATGACTGCTTCGGCGGTCCTTCTTGCCATAGGTGCTTTTGTCCTCACTGTATCATGGTATGGAAATATTAACTTTTTCTGGGCTGTTTTATCGGGACTCATTGCAGGCATGATCGTCGGTTATGTGGCCCAATATTATACCTCGGGAAGATCGGTTGCAGTAATAGCGAACTCCTCTAAGACAGGCCCCGCAACGGTCATTATACAAGGGACCGCAATCGGGATGAAGTCAACCGCACTACCCATCATTGGTATTGCACTTGCCACAATCGTTTCATACAAAACCGCGGGTGTCTTCGGTGTTGCCTTATCTGCTATTGGCATGCTTTCAATCACGGGTATGACGGTGGCAGTGGATGCCTATGGACCAATTGCTGATAATGCGGCAGGTATTGCTGAAATGGCCGGCATGGGGCCGGAAGTCCGGAGGAGGGCGGAAAAACTGGATGCCATAGGAAATACGACGGCGGCTATTGGCAAGGGCTTTGCCATCGGCTCTGCTGCCTTGACTGCACTGGCCCTTTTTGTGGCTTACGGCCAGGCAGTCAGATTGGACATTTTGAATGCCATAGATTCCAGGGTCGTTGCAGGCCTTTTTATCGGAGGCATTGTTCCCTTTTTATTCTGTGCCATGGCTATGCAGGCGGTTGGCAGGGCTGCTTTCTCCATTGTGGAAGAGGTCAGAAGGCAGTTCCGGGAAATCAAGGGACTTATGGAAGGCAAGGCCATGCCCGATTCCGCAAAGTGTGTGGACATAACCACTAGAAATGCCTTAAAGGAAATGATGGTACCAGGCATTATGTCTGTTTTGTTTCCTTTGGCTATGGGGGTCATTCTCGGAAAAGAGGCATTGGGCGGATTTCTTGTGGGCTCGCTTATAACAGGTGTCCCGCTTGCAATCATGCTTGCAAATTCAGGCGGCGCCTGGGATAACGCAAAAAAATTCATCGAGGAAGGGAATCTGGGCGGCAAGGGTTCTGATGCCCATAAGGCCTCGGTTGTCGGCGACACGGTCGGTGATCCTTATAAAGATACTGCAGGCCCTTCATTAAATATACTATTGAAATTGATGGCTGTGGTTTCGCTGGTCTTTGCCCCTTTGATTATAAAATTACACTGTTTGTTGATGAGTCTGTTTTAATACACCCGTTTTTCGACCTATAGGAACAGAACCAAAACACTGATTACTATTTAAATAAGATCGCTATCAGATCACCAATAAAATGTGTGATGGATATAACGATAAAGGCAATGAGGAGATGTTCGGCGATAACATTCCATGGCTTTGCGCCTTGAGATCTTGCAATCTTATAGCTCAGAATGGTCAATACGGACATCCCCCAGATTATGCTGATTAAGATGGCAGTGGAGAGTCTGAAAAAGACAACGGGTATAACGAAGCTAAGTGCGAATAAGAATTTTGACAGGAAGGTTGCGCCCGTGGATATCCATATTTCCCTTTTGGTATGGGTATTTTCCGATTCTTCGGAAATATGTATTCCCAGGGCATCGGAAAAGGCGTCGGCTACGGCAATGGTTATAATACCTCCGAGAACTGCCAGTTTTGATCTGGTGCCGGAATGGAGTCCGACCATAAGCCCCAGGGTTGTAATCACCCCGGAGGTTAAACCATAAGTTAAACCTGTTTTTAGTGACTTATCCATCCTGATGTTATATTACCATATTATAATCCTGGGATAATCTTCCGGTAATTTTTTCGTGCTATTATAATCTTCCAATCATGTTCGGATTCTATTATAATCTTTCCGACAATGTTTGTATATTCTAATAAATGGTAACATTAAATATAGAAAAGGTTAATTGGGCCGTGAGAAGAGAGTTTCTGCCATTTTCGAGGCCTTCCATCTCGGAGGAGGCTATCTCTGCTGTATGTGAAGTGCTTCGATCGGGATGGATCACCACCGGACCGAAGAACTCCGAGTTTGAACAAAAATTCTGCGATTACGTGGGGTGCCGCGGGGCTGTCGCCCTGTCTTCCGCAACGGCAGGCATGCATCTCCTGCTTCATGCCCGGGCCATCGGCCCGGGTGATGAAATCATCACTCCATCAATGACCTGGGTTTCCACTGTGAATCTCATAGTCCTGTCCGGCGCCACACCTGTTTTCGCCGATGTTGACAGGGACACCTTGATGGTCTTTCCTGAATCTATCAATGAATGCATCACAGACCGGACACGGATGATTATACCGGTGCATTTTGCAGGCGCCCCGGCAGATACCGGGCCGATCAACCAGATCGCTGCGGAAAGGGGTATTTTCGTTGCGGATGACTCGGCACATGCCCTGGGTACGGAATATAAGAGTGACCATGTCGGCAGGAGAGGAACTGCCATCTTTTCCTTCCATCCCATCAAGAATATCACCACCGGCGAGGGGGGCATGTTCTGTTCGGATGATCAGGACCTCCTGGAACATATCCGCCGGTTGAAATTTCATGGGCTGGGTGTGGATGCGTATGACCGTCATACACAGGGCAGATCTCCCCAGGCACAGGTGCTTGAGCCGGGATACAAATATAATATGACGGATATATCGGCGGCGCTCGGGCTAAAGCAGTTGGCCCGTATCGACGGGTTCAACCGGAAAAGGACCGAACTGGCCATGAGATATCGGGAGCGCCTATCGGAGGTCCATGAGGTAATACCGCTTTCCGACCCTCCCTATCCCATGAAGCACGCCTGGCATCTCTTTATTATACGGCTGGATACGGATAAGGCGGGATTCACCAGGGAAGAGTTTATGCACAAATTGAAACAGAGAAATATAGGGACAGGTATCCACTTCATGGCCGTTCACCTGCAAAAATACTATATGGAATCCATGGGCACCCGCAGGGGCATGTTACCGAATACCGAATGGAATTCAGACCGCATATGTTCACTCCCCCTTTTCCCGGAAATGACTATTGAAGATGTGGATGATGTCATAGATGCCATAAAGGATATATTGAAGAAATGAATGAAACCGCTTCCATATCGGTTGTTATCCCTGTGTTTAACGAGGCGGCAAACCTCGAAGAGCTACTCCGGCGTTGTCTGGCTACCTGCCGGGGGATTGAAAGGCCTTTCGAAATCATCCTGGTTGACGATGGCAGCTCAGACAGCTCGCCGGATAAGATCATGAAGGCTGCAAAAGAGAATTTTGGTGAGGTCATAGGTGTATTCCTGAATAGAAATTACGGCCAGCACGCTGCAGTTATGGCCGGCCTGTCGAAATCAAGGGGGGATATGGTTGTTACGCTCGATGCCGATCTGCAGAATCCGCCCGAAGAGATTCCGAAACTGGTCGGCAAGATTGAGGAAGGCTTCGATGTGGTTGGCAGCGTCCGGGTGGCAAGGCGCGATACCTTTTTCCGGAGGATCGCTTCCTTTACCATCAACAAGCTGGCGCAGATAGCCACGGGTGTGGTCATGCATGATTACGGTTGCATGCTGAGGGCCTACAGGCGGGACATAGTGGATGCCATGCTGCTGTGTCACGAACGGAGCACCTTTATCCCGGTGCTTGCAAACAGCTTTGCCCGAAGAACGACAGAGATCGAGGTCCGCCATGAGAGGCGTTCTGCCGGTGAATCAAAGTATTCCATATGGAAACTGATTAACCTCCAGTTCGACCTTTTGACCTGTATGACCACATTTCCGCTACGCCTTTTGAGCGTGCTTGGTGTTATAATATCTGTCACAGGCGTTGGTTTTGGTATATTCCTTCTCATCATGAGATTGATCTATGGGGTCGAGTGGTCAGCCGAGGGTGTCTTCACCCTCTTTGCCATACTCTTTATATTTATAGGCGCTCAGTTCATCGCAATGGGGTTGCTTGGCGAGTATATCGGGCGGATTTACCATGATGTCAGGGCCAGGCCCCATTATTTTATCCAGCAGACTGCCGGTAAAAGCAGGCTGGAGGAGTAGGAAGAATTTGTCTCCGGCAATTCCAGATATGATTATCGGGAAGTCGGTGTTAAGTCTTGAAATAAGGTTTAAAACAACAAAATGAAGGCCATCGTATTAGCTTATCACAATATTGGGTGCATCGGGATCAAGGCACTGCTGAAAAGCGGGTTCGATATTGTTGCGGTTTTTACCCACAGGGACGATCCCGGAGAACACATCTGGTTTGACTCCGTTGCAGAGCTTGCCGCGTCCATGAAGGTCCCTGTCTTTGCCCCGGAGGATATCAACCATCCCTTGTGGGTCAGAAGGATCAGGGAGATGGGACCCGATATTCTCTTCTCTTTTTATTATCGTCATATGCTCGGTCAATCCATTCTCGATATCCCGCCAGCGGGGTGCCTTAATCTCCATGGCTCCCTGCTTCCAAAATACCGGGGACGATGCCCGGTCAACTGGGTGCTTGTAAACGGTGAAAAGGAAACAGGGGTGACCCTCCATTATATGACAGCCCGGCCTGATGACGGGGATATTGTCTCCCGGAAAAGCATCGCAATCACGGATGATGACACGGCGAAATCTCTTTATGAAAAGGTGGCAGAGGCATCCTCCGTGATGCTGGACGAAATGCTTCCTCGAATCAGGGCAGGGACTGCACCGCGCATCCCCCAGGATCATTCAAAGTCTACCTATTTCGGAGGACGCCGTCCCGAGGATGGTGAAATAGGTTGGAACAGAAGTGCAACAGAGATCAGAAACCTGGTTAGGGCCGTGACAAGGCCGTATCCCGGGGCCTTTAGCTATGTGGGTGAACAGAAATGCCTGTTCTGGATGGTCACTAGAATCCCCGGCAGGGAGAAAGGGATTAATCCGGGCACAGTCATCTCAACGGATCCCCTTGTAATTGCTTGCGGAAAGGATAATGTGCTGGTGGACTTCTGCGAGCCGGAAAGGGGCATTTACATGAGCGGCGTACAGCTTTCCCGTGAGCTCAACCTGGTGGAGGGTATGCTCTTCGGACCATCGAAAAGGAAACGGATGGCGTCAGTGAAAAGAAACCGTGTCCTTATACTGGGTGTCAACGGCTTCATAGGTAATGCGCTCAGCGAGCGCCTTTTGGAGAGCGGCAAGTATGAAGTACACGGCATGGATCTTCGATCAAGTCACATCCAACAGCTTCTGAACATGCCTGGTTTTTATTTCGATGAAGGAGACATCTCCATTCACCACGAATGGCTGGAATACCATGTCAGAAAATGCGATATAGTGATCCCTTTGGTGGCCATAGCGACTCCGATTGAATATACACGTAATCCCTTACGGGTGTTCGAGCTGGATTTTGAAGAAAACCTTAGAGTGATCCGGTATTGCGTGAGATATAAAAAGAGGATTGTTTTCCCTTCGACTTCGGAGGTTTATGGGATGTGCGATGAAGGGGAGTTCGATGAGGACAACTCCAAACTGGTTCTGGGTCCGATCCGTATGCAGCGGTGGATTTATGCCTGTTGTAAACAGTTGCTGGACAGGGTGATCTGGGCCTATGGAGACAAGGAAGGGCTCAGGTTTACCTTATTTCGCCCTTTCAACTGGATCGGACCTAAACTCGACAGCCTCACATCCGCTCGAATAGGGAGTTCCCGGGCCATTACACAACTGATCCTGAATCTTGTGGAAGGCACGCCGATTCTGCTCATTGACGGCGGAAACCAGAAACGCTGTTTTACGGACGTATCAGACGGTGTGGAGTGCCTGTATCGTATCATTGAGGACGAAAAGGGGGTATGCGACGGGAGGATCATTAATATCGGCAATCCGGATAATGAGGCCAGCATCAGGGATCTTGCTGGTATGCTGGTGGCAAGGTTTGAAAAGCATCCCCTGAGGTCAAAATTCCCCAGGTTTGCCGGTTTTCACGAGGTGGAAAGCAGAAGCTATTACGGTTCAGGATATCAGGATATGCAGCACCGTAGGCCCAGTATCCGGAATGCCGGGAAGCTTTTGAACTGGACCCCGACCATGGGACTTGAACAATCCGTTGAGCGGACTCTGGATTTTTTTCTGCGCGAGGCCATAGTATCCCGGGATTTTGTTGACCAGGAGGAAAATGGCGCTTAACCTTTCGCACCGCGTAACCGGGGTCCATTTCCCATGCTGATCGGACTCAGGATTGACGTGGATACCTTTAGAGGGACCAGGTATGGCGTGCCAAACCTTTGCAGGATACTCGCTGACCATTCCATTAGGGCCACGTACTTTTTTTCCGTGGGACCGGACAACATGGGCCGGCATCTCCGGCAGTTGGTCCGTCCATCCTTTTTCAAGAAGATGCTGAGGTCGAAGGCCTCAAATCTCTATGGATGGGATATCCTACTCAAAGGCACATTTTGGCCGGGCCCGGTGATCGGGAAGAAACTGGGTTATATCATACGCTCGGCATCAGATGCAGGCCATGAGGCCGGATTTCATGCATGGGATCATTATGAGTGGCAGGCGCACATGGATCATATGGACAGTGAGGCCATCCAGCGCTCATTGAACAGAGGGGTCTTGACGCTCACCGGGATTCTCGGCCACCCGCCGGTATGTTCGGCTGTTCCGGCCTGGAAATGCAATGACCTTGTCCTGAAGGAGAAAACAAGGTTCCCTTTTTTTTACAACAGCGACTGCCGGGGAAAAGGGATATTCTACCCGGTTGTCAACGGAAAACCGCTTTCCCAGCCACAGATCCCGGTTACCTTGCCAACCTATGATGAAGTGATCGGGCATAACAGGATAACAAACAGCAATTACAATGACTATATGATTTCCCTTCTCAGGCCGGAAAAAATCAATGTCCTGACCGTTCACGCAGAGGTTGAGGGTATTTCCTGCGCTGCCATGTTCGATGATTTTTTGGGGAATGTGCAGTCAATAGGCGCATCATTCAGCCCTCTTGGCGAACTCCTCACAAAATACCGGCCAACGGAGAGTTGCGCCATTGTTGCCGGGAAAATACCGGGCCGTTACGGATGGGTCTCCTTCCAGGCGCCATTAGAAATAAACAAGGAGGATTGTTGAATCTTGAAAAGGTCTTTCATTGCAGTCATGGGGCTCTTCTTACTTCTTTATATCTTGCCGCTCGGGGTGCGTCCTATGGTTATACCCGACGAGTGCAGATATGCAGAGATTCCCAGGGAGATGATTGCCTCAGGAGACTGGGTCGTTCCCCATTTAAACGGACTGCGCTATTTCGAGAAACCGGTGCTGGGCTACTGGATCAATGCCTTATCCATTAAACTCTTTGGTGAAAATGCCTTTGCCGTCCGTCTTCCATCGGCACTGGCTGCCGGGATCACGGCCATCCTGATTTTTGTACTGGCATTGACATTCACCGGTGGGCGTTGGGATGGAATGCTTGCCTCTCTGATTCTGTTGACCTGCCTGGAACCCTTTGCCATCGGTGTCTTCACTATCCTGGACGGTATATTTTCCATGTTTATAACCGCAGCCATGGTCTCATTCTTTTTTGCCCATATGGATCGAAAAGGCGGAAAGAGGGCAGGCCTTCTTGCGCTTTTCGGGGCCTTCTGCGGTCTTGCGTTCCTCACCAAGGGATTTATCGCCTTTGCCATACCGGTTGTCGCTATTGTTCCCTTCATGATCTGGGAGCACCAATGGAAAAAACTCTTCACCCTTTCCTGGATGCCCATCATTGTTGCCATTCTGGTGGCACTGCCCTGGGGCCTGATGATTCATATCCGGGAAGGTGATTTCTGGAACTACTTCTTCTGGACGGAGCATATCAAGCGCTTCATGTCCAGCAACCCGCAGCATCCACAACCCTTCTGGTTTTTCATCCCTGTGATTATATTAGGCGCACTTCCCTGGTCGGTCCTTTTCCCTGCTGTGATTTCGGGCATAAAAAGGACCCATCTAAAGAACCCCTTAACCAGGTTTGTAATCTGCTGGTTCATGTTTCCGTTTATCTTCTTTTCCGCCTCGCATGGCAAGCTTGCAACATATATACTGCCCTGTTTCCCGCCGCTTGCCGTTCTCATAGCGATCGGGCTCCTGAGCTACCTTGAGAATGTGAAGAAAAGGGCGTTCACCCTGGGAATGTACCTCATGGCCTTTTTTACCGTAATGATCGGAGCGACCCTGATCATAGGTCAAATGACAGGATTCCCTGGTATCAGGGCATATGGTCCCGCTGAAACCTGGAAATGGGTCCTTTTAACGGCAGGACTCCTTGCTTGGGCAGCGTTCTTTCTGATTGCAATGGGTTCATCGAATCCAGGTAAAAAGATCGTGCTGGTTGCCATTGCCCCTGTATGCTTTATGTTTATTGCACACTTTGCCATGCCTGATCAGACAAGGAAGAGAAAGGCGCCCGGAGGGTTTCTCCTGAGCAACAACAGCAGAATCGAACAGGAGACCATCCTCGTCTCGGATGATGATACAGTGCATGCCGTGTGCTGGTTTTACAAGAGAAACAATGTTTACCTGTTCATGGATTTAGGCGAGCTGTCGTATGGGCTTGGCTACGATGATTCAAAGGACCGCCTGTTAAATATCGATCAGTTCAGACGGCTAATCAATAAGAATAACGGAAACAGACAGATAGTGCTTATTTGTAAATCAAAGTATTATATGAGATACAGGGACCTGATCCCGGAACCTGTGTTTGAGGACAGTGACGGCAGATTTGCGTTGGCCCTGTTTTAGAAAAGAGTTTTGTTATTCATATTTCTTCCTTATATGAATATAAATGATTCTTATAACCGCCATAATGGGAGTGGCAATGAACATACCGAGAAGACCTCCCAATTCTTCACCTACAATCAATGCGCACAAAATTGTCAGCGGACTTAGGTCAACATAGTGGGAAAGCATTACCGGCAGTATTAGCTTATTCTCTAATACTTGAATTAAGGTAAAGATTATCAAAATCCACAAGGCAAGTGTTCTGGAGGTTGCAAGGGCAGCAATAGCTGCCGGGATACAGCCTAAAAAAATGCCGACAACGGG
>JBLIRS010000035.1:0-15511 GCA_049472415.1 bacterium
GGGAGTGGGTAGTAGCTAAAGAAGATATACCGAATGAAGTATTGGAAGATGAGGATTATAATAGATTTATTGATCAGATGGGAAAAAAGATTTGGCAAGATAAAAAAAACATCCTTGAACTTGCTTACCTCGAGAATGGAAAGATAAGGCTTTCCTTATCGGAATCCCATGGGCAGGGACCGATCGCATTCTATCAGGAAAACGAGATAGCCATAGAAAAGGTCGATGGATCTGTTCGGGAAATCATCTATTATCTGAATAAGATAAATATCCTTAAGAATCCCAATCAGCACTTTTTGATCGAACTTCAAAAATCCTGCCAACTGCTTTTCAACGAGTTGCTTAGCCAGGAGATAAAGGTACGGCTTCAAAATACTCCGCTTAAAAATCTGGAGCTTATTGTTGATGAGCAATTGGTTCATATACCCTGGGAATTGCTTTTCGATGGTCAAAGGTTTTTGTGTGAACAATTTAGTATGGGAAGAAAGGTAAGAACCAGAGGAAACGAGATTGTCCACCCTTCACATGCAGTACAGCCAAAATCCCAATTAAGCATGCTCATAATAGCTGATCCTACTGAGGACCTGGATGTAGCCTGGAAGGAGGGGATTAGTATTTATGAAGAGTTTCAGAGAAGAGAGGACATGGTTAAGATTATACTCCAATCTTCCGATCAGGTTGATCTGGACTTTGTGAAGAAAAATATATGGGACTATGACCTTGTGCATTATGCAGGACATGCCGAATATGATCCTGAAAAACCGAGTCTTAGCGGATGGATGTTGTCAGACGGAAAATTGAATGCTTCGGACATCCTGAAAATGGCCGGAGGGAAAAAGGCCATGCCGAGGCTTGTATTTGGTAATGCCTGCCAATCCGGGTATACTGAAAAGTGGCTAAAGGAAAAGGACAAGGATAAGGTTGACCGGATTCACAATAGCTACGGACTTGTTCACGCCTTTCTTATATCCGGTGTGCAATATTATATAGGCACCTTTTGTGATGTGTCCGATGAATATGGGGCCCATATGGGCATAGAGTTTTATCATCACCTTATTGACGGCAATACGATAGGTGAGTCACTCAGAAAGGCAAGGGAATCCTTTCAGGAAAAATTCGGAAAAGAAAGTTTTTCCTGGATCAACTATGTGCTTTATGGCCACCCTGGTGATTACCTGGTTATACCCAGGGGAAAAAATATCTCCAGTCAGGATTATAATCAAGAAAAAACAAGCGGGGAGGACAAGTCAAATATCTCGTACAAAAGCCTTAATACTGAAAACGAGCCGGCAATCCCGGCAGTGAGGCGATCTTCATTCTCTTTGCCGCAAAAGGACAGATGGATCGGAACAGTCATTGTCTTGCTTCTCCTTTTGATTTTTGCGACCCTATTGATTAACGTTCCCAGATTATATTTAGGAAATGGTTCTATGAAGGAGGAAAAAGATCAATTAACCTTTAATGACAAAACGAAAAGGATCGAAGAACTGAAAAAGATGATTTACGAAAAGTTGAAGGTAAGGGAGGAAAAGACTGTTGCCTCTAAAACACCGGCACTTCCTGAGGATAGATGGACATCCAGGCCTCTTGTAATGGCAATTTTTGATGTTTTTGATGAGGAGCAAGATCCCCTTCCCGATTGGGTAAACAGGATAATAAAAGACATCGATAAAAGATTAACACGGCGTTTTGTTGAAGATGCCCGGATCAGGGTGGCAGAAAGGGATGAACTGGATAAGCTTCTTGAAGAAAAGGACCTTGAGCTCTCTGATTTTTCCTTTAATGACCAAAAGGAGATTTTAGGTAAATTTCTTTATGCCGGTGTTATGATTTTTCTTAAGGGGTATAGATCCCCGGAGGGACTTTCCCTTTGCTACAAGGTGGTCGATGCTGATTCAGGGGAAATCGATAAGATTGATTCCGGAATTAACCTGTCGAAAAAGGAGAATACTGAAGATCTGGCGAAATTTATCTATATGCAGGCAAAGGAAGCTATATATGCCAAACAACCCCTGAGGGGGAGAATTGCAATGGTTAAAGAGAACCTCGTTATCCTGAATATAGGTTCAAAGGTTGGCGTCATGAAAGGAGATGTATTTGATGTTTTTGATTCAGGTAATGAGGTTGTAAAAGGAAGACGCATCGGAAAGATCATAGCCATCAATGACGCAGTGGATCCAACAAAGGCCGTTTGTGAGGCCATTGAAGGCAAGGGATTTGTCGAAGGATTAAGGGTTGAGTACACCCCTCGGTGATTTTGGATGAAAATATGTTTTGATGTTCGACAAAGGTCATTTTCGTTTTTCTTCTTTTTAGCCTTGAGCACCATTCTTTTTTTTACTTCTTTAACTTTTTTCCCGCAATATGTTACAGGAAATCAGGATTTGGTTTACATGGGATTGGTAGGAGAGTGGGAAGACTATGGGGATTTTCATGCTATAAAGGTATGGAAACAGCAAGAAGTAAGGCAGAATGTGATGACCTGGGTGACGTATGCCGGGTGCGCAACATCCAGGGGGTTTGTTATCTTCGATATTAATGATAAGGCTGTTGCGTCATTTATCCCCCTTGGTGCGTGTTATGATCTGGAGATAAAAGACACAGATAATGGTTCTTCTGTTTACGCTTACATAGTCAGCGGGGAAACAGGTCTTTATATTTTCAACATCGACAATCCTCAAATCCCCTATTTTATTTCACTATGTGATACCCCGGGCATTGCAAAAGGGATCGCAATCAGGGATGAATATGCATGCATTGCGGACGGAAAGGGTGGCCTGCAGATCATTGATATAGTTGACAAGAACAGGCCCGGGATTGTCGGCAGTTGCGATACACCCGAAAATGCCGAGAGTGTTTCCCTTTTGGGTAATTACGCGTTAATCGCAGCCGGTGATGCCGGTCTTATAATCGTTGATATCACAAACAGGAAAGGTCCGGGGTTTACGGAAATGTCCGATACGCCCGGATACGCTAAGCATATAGTCACATCAGGCAACTATGCCTATATAGCTGATAAAGAAGAGGGCCTACAGGTCATTCGGATCATTGACCCCAATGATAATTTGCGGCCTGAGCTCATTGGAAATTGTAATACTCCGGGCCAGGCACTTGCTGTGGCCCTGAAAGGCAATTATGTTTATCTCGCAGATGAAAGAAGCGGCCTGCAAATAATCGATATCTCCGAGAATGAACGGCCGGTGACCATCGGAGGCTGCATTACTCCAGGCGGTTCATCCTGCGTTGATATCCTGGATAATTACGCCTTTGTTGCGGGTATATCAGGAAGTCTCCAGATTATCGATATATCAACAAAAATCGGGCCAAATGTCATAGGAGGCTGCGATGCGCCCTTTTACACTGTTGATGTGGGCGTAGCGGGAGACTATGCCTATGTGGCTCATCATTTTGAAGATGAAGGCGGCCTTAAGATCATAAATGTCTCCGACAAGACTGAACCTGCTCTGGCCGGAGGCCTTGAAATAAAATTTGGCGCCTATGGCGTAACAGTTGTGGATAACATCGCTTATTTGTCCGGAAGAGGAGGCAATCTTCATGTTATTGATATTTCAAACAAATCTGCCCCTAAAAAAAAGGGAACCTGTTCCACCGGGCTTTATACCAGGCAAGTCTTTATAGAGGGCGATTACGCCTATGTGGCTGTAGGAAATGAAAAAAGTTTTGATATAAATGATTTCTTCAACGGATTAAGGATAGTCAGTATTAATGATCCCAATAATCCGAAGATTATTGGAAGCCTGTTTACTCCCGGAACGGCTTTTGATGTGGTAGCAGAAGGGAATTATGCCTATATTGCCGATGGAGTGAACGGCCTCCTGATTATAAATATCACTGACAAGGGGAATCCCGTGCCTGCCGGAAACTGTAAGATTCCCGGTTCTGCTGTGGCATTGGATATAGCGGGGGATTATGCATATGTTGCCTATTGGGGGGCCGGTTTCTACATTATCGATATCACGGATAAAAACAATCTTTGCATTATCGGAACCTATAATTTTCATGGCCATGCTACAGATGTTTCCGTGGCGGGTGAATATGCCTTCGTTACTGATTCGGACGGAGGTTTAAGGATATTTTATATCGGAAATAAAACCGAGCCCGTGCATTTAGGCAGTTGCGGGACACCCGGCTCAGCACAGGGGGTGGCCATAGCAGGCAGTTATGCCTATATTGCCGATTTTGGCATTCCGCTTACTGATCCTAACGGCGATTCTGTTATTCGGTATAGCGGTCTGCGTATTGTCGATATTCAGAACAAAACTGGACCAGAGATAGCAGAAAATCATTGCGTGCCCTATTATGCATTCAATTTGGCCGTTACGGGTGGCTATGCTTATGTAGCTGAATCTGTCGCAGGAAGAGGCTTTTACATTATTGATATTACTCAAAGGAACGGGCCTGTGACTGTGGGAAGCTATAATACTCCGGGGTACGCGGAAGCTGTGGCCATAGCCGGCAACTATGCTTATGTGGCTGACTGGGATGGTGGCTTACAGATCATTGATATCACCAACCATAACAATCCGGTATTCGCGGGGAGCTGTGTATTGCCGGGATATACGGATGATATCGTAGTCGATGGAAATTATGCCTATATGACTGATGGGGATTTTCACATAATTGATATTACTGACAAAAGCAATCCTCATATAGTGGGCAGTTGTGATACGGTAATGGGCAGATATGTGGCCGCATCGGGTAATTATGCCTATGTGGCCAGCTCGTATAGGGAAGGTAATGAGAGAAAAAGCCTTCTCCAGATCATCGATGTGAGTGATAAAGACAATCCGAGAGTCGTAGGGGAATGTGATGACCCTGTATATATATTGGATATGGTTATAAAAGGCGATTTGGTTTATATAGCCGATGGATATGGCGGCTTTCAAATCATAAGTGTCAAGGACAAAACTAATCCCAAACTCCTTGGAATCTGTAATACCCTTGATCATGAAGTAGGTGCAGTAGGTATAGATATAGCAGGGAACTACGCCTATATCGCCGATTATGAAGCTGGATTGCAGGTCATCGATATCGGTGATCCTAACAGCCCGCATATCGTTTGGAGCTATGATGTCCCTGGTAAGGCGCTGGATGTAGCCATTGAAGGAAGCTATGTCTATGTTGCTGATGGTGAATACGGGATATTGAAACTAAAGATTGATGCTGATTTTCCCTCAAAAGGAAATCTCATTGTGGTGGCAGGAGGGAGTGCGGATACGGAAAATGTACTCTGGCCGGCCACACAGACCCAGGCAAATTACGTATTTCAGACATTTATAAATAACGGTTATGAATCCTATGATATCTGGTATCAAAATCCGGTTTCCTTTCAGGATCCTGATAATGACGGGATATTTAACCAACTGGTTGTAGATGATCCTACTCCCACAAAGCCCGAATTCCTTGATTCAATAATCCATTGGGCAATGGAAAGCCCCAACTCAGGCCCACTTTATATATACCTTATAGGACATGGGGCTGAGGACCGTTTTCAGATCATGCCCAACGAGGTTCTGCTCGCCCGGGAGCTTAAAGAATTTATTGACAGATTTCAAAATGGATATATGGATAATGAAGGCACATTCCATGCCGGAACAGAACGTCCGGTTGTTGTCATCATAGAATCCGCGGCTTCGGGCACCTTTATCGACGATCTTATGGATGATAATGTGACGGTAGTTACCTCAACCAAAGATGGACCTTCTTATGTAAAACCGGACCTTCTTGATTCCAACCCGGCTTATTGCGCACAGACACCACCCGGAAATAAAATAAAGTCATTCAGGTCCTTTACCACTGCCTTTATATACAACCTTGGGCCCAGTCTTGCTTCCGGTCCCGCATATTATGAAACATACCTTAAGGAGGCCTTCATTGATGCAAGGAATACCCTGCATACATGGATACTGAATGGACTTCCCTTTTCCGGTCAGGTCCCCCAGATGGCAATTCACGGCAGCACCACAGCTTCCCTTGACTTTTCCCGGAATGGTGTAGCTCCCATTGAATCCCTGCAGATAGATCAGAACATAGTAAATCTTCTTACCATTATTGAAAAGGATTCCAATGGCTTTTATACACCTTTCACTGTCCCGCTTAGCATCTTCTCTTCAGATCCTAATATAATTGACCCCGGATCCATAGAAATTACTATTGATGCCAATGGCGTACAATGGTATGGGATCAGGCCGAAGAAAAACGGAACCCTGACCCTGATGGGTTCTGCCGATCAGCAAACCTTTCAGCTTTTTCTCTCTGCATCGGTGTGTGTGGAAGTTGCTGTTGATGATCCGGAATACAGCTCAGGCGAAGCAAAAAAGGCGGTTATTGTTGCCGGCTATCAGGGAACAGGTGATTATCTCTGGGAGAGTACCAACACCATTGCCAATCATGCCTATCGAACGCTTCGGGCAATGGGATACACAAAAAACGATATATATTACTACAATCCTTATCTTCTTCAGGACTATGACGGGAATGGTGAATATGATGAAATAAGCGGCTATCCACATCTGAATTCCTTGAATCCGGATTGTCCCTGCTCAGCCTTCAGTGATATTAAACAAAAAGGGACGAAGGAGCTTTTTCTTTTTTTTGTCGACCACGGCAATCAGGGGGCGTTTTGCTTAAATCCTTCTGAAAGACTTACCAGTAATCAATTGACGGAATGGATCGATGTCATAGCCGGCCATGTTGAAGATAAGATTATTCTTCTCTATGATGCCTGTTACTCAGGAAGCTTCCTTAAGGATATGGAGGAAAACACTTATTTTACGGATTCACTAAGAAAAAAGCTCATGGTCATTACAAGTACGGACCCGAATCAGGCCGCATACTACCTCAATCAGGGAATGGTCTCCTTCTCCTATCCCTTTCTGGATGAGTGGTTTTTAACACACAGCCTTATGGATGCATATGAGTACGCCAGTCAATTCCTCCCCCGTGAAGGACAGACCCCCCTTACATCAGATCCCAATATAATACTCTCCTGGGACCATAGAAATATATATTATGTTGATGAAAGCAGGCCTGTAATCCTCGATCCCAATATAATCCGTGCAAATGGGAAACTGCTGATCAGCTCCAATGTGTATTCCCTTACCGGTATAAGCGAAGTCTGGGCAATCGTGGACGTTTCGAACAATATTCGGGAAGATAAGGGGGGAAAACCAATCACCGATGTGCCTGTGTTTTACCTTAACCTTGACTCCGACCCCAATTATCCTTATGGAGGAAGATACTCTCTGGTCATGGAGGACCCATATCCTCACGAGTCCCGTTACAACCTTACACTTTACGCTAAAGATAAAGGTGAAAGACCTAAAGTGACCTCCCACAAAAAGGCCATAGGGAAGAAAAGCGAACATAAAATAAAGGCCGTTATTCTTGCAAGCGTATCCGATCTTTTTCCTGTTGATGAAAAAGAAATGCTGACTGCCCAGGTGGAAAGGGCGGAGGCTATAATGAGAAGCAGGGGGCTCGACGAACAGGACATTAAAAAGATTAGTTGCCTGTCAGCGCTTGAAATACCGGATCTTGCGGAAGGACAAAACCTTTTTGTCTATCTTATAGGTATGATAAGAGATATAGAGGGAAATCCTTATTTTTGCTTCAATGACCGGGAGGGCATCTCACCGGAAGAGCTGGAAAATAAGCTTGACCCCAATATACGCCACTTCATTCTCGCGGATGCCCCTTATGCTGCCTCCTTTTTATCCCGCATCGACTGGCAGGAAAAAAGGAATTGGGCTGGAGTGGCAAGCACGGATCAAGAGAGCCTCTTTTTTTCAATAGAAAAGGGAACCCAGGATTCTCAATATTGCTTATTTCCCTGTTTTTCCAATTTCTTTTTTTCCGGGATTATGTCCGGGGCCACAGTGGCCCAGGCTTATCGCATGGCACAGAATGCCGTTTCCCTGACAAGGCAAATGCCGGAACTGTTTTTGCCGGAGGGTGCCCCATCGGATTTTCAAACCATTCACCGTTATTTGGATTATTATATTGGGATGGCAGCTATTCCGGGGGAAACCAATTCTCTGTTGGGTGATTGCATAGCGCGTATTGAAGATAATGATCACTACATCCTGTCGTTATCTGTGCAGCCCCGTGCCTGTATAAATAAGGCGTGGGCTGTCTTGACCTCCCCCACATCCTTTTATCAAAAGACCATAATAGTGGATCTTGTAAAGGATAACGAACAGGGCTTGATCTACGGCGCAGAAGTCCCTTTGGTCCATCCTTATTATATGGCCTATTTCATGGTTGAGGGGAGAATGTTAGGGGGGGATGATACAGGAAGGGACTGGACTGAGTGGCAGGAGGTATCCATTTCAGAAACCAGGACCGGTGGATTGAAAGACAAATTTGAGTTTGATGATGATCCAAACAGCATTCGACTTGATCCCAATAATATTTTGGTCGTCAATGACCTTCCCCAAAGACATACCTTCGATTGCGAGGGAATACTTCAAACATGTGAAGATACTGACTGGATACATTTTTATGCATTGAAAGGACATGTCTATGAGATATACGCCCAGGACCTCTCCGAGTATGGCTATTTTATCCAGATAAGCCTGTATGATTCCGGTTTTTTACCCCTGCAGGATAATGGAATGCCTATCGCTGCCAATAATTATCTGGCATTTGATCCCCCTGAAAGCAGATTTTATTTCCTTAAGGTAAGACTTGGCTCAAACTGTCCTCAGGAAGGGGTTGAATATATCCTGGGGATTTCCGACCTGAAGGGTGAAATGTTGACCAGCCTGCTCCTAAGGTTGAAAGGTGCCATAGAGAGGGGTTTTTCTGTAATAGGGGGAATGAAGATAATTGACAGAATGGAATATGTATTCCCTGACCATACAAACATCATCTACCCTGACACACATTGCTATAAATTTAACGGTATCCCGCCTAAACAGATTACTATAAATGTATATGAGGATAGTAATCCAGAATCCATAGCTGAGACATCGGTCCTATTATTGCCTCGATACTTGAATGAGGTGACGATAGATTTGACCGGTTCCATTTCAACTGTCCGTTTTCAAACAGCGAAAGATCCTGAAGAAACGGATTATTATGATGTTATTGAGCAATACCTGCAACCACTTCCCTCAAACCTTCCTTATGGTGATATGGACTCGAACTTTAACCCGGAAGGTGATTATGACGGTGATTTATTAACTAATTGTGAAGAGGTCCTCCATTATGGCAGCCATGCCCAGTATCCGACAATCCCTTTGCCCTTGCATAGAGGTGTAAATCTTTTTTATTTCCCTGTGATTTATGAATCTTTCAATATTGTTACCAATGATACGACACAGGTTTTTCATTATAATTCCAATTCAAAGAGATGGGATGAAGAGTCTTGGGATTTCGGATCTGAAAATGCCTTCAACGCTATATATACTTCCAGGGCCGGGATGCTTTATCTTGATCTCAGAGAGGTTTCAGGGCCTGTTTTGTATCTCAGAGGCTTTTTACTCCCAGGATACACCCCTGATGCCCCTGATCCATATGAATATCTGGATGCCAACCTCTTCGATCCGGGTCATTTTGGCCCGGGCAGCTCAGGTTTTAAAATACTCGATCATGACGATTACAGTCAAGTAGAAACAATAAGCTCACAAAACTCCCGAAACGGGGCATGGAAGTCAAGTTACAGGTTTTTTGGAAGACCTTCCGGAAATGATACTTGTTTTTACTCTTTCCCGTATGATGTCCATGTTATCCATAAGAGAAGGTGACCACAATTATTATATTATTTCAAATGCAAGATTCGGGATTATTCCAAAGATAAAGAAAATGTTTCAGTATGTGTCAATATATCCCTGGCCGTTATTCTGTTATCTGAGATGGCATAATAATAGTCACCCATGTAAATTATTATGCTGATATTATTTGGTGAAGTAACATTATAGGAATCTATTGGGATGGTCTGCTCGGGATAGTGCGTAAGGCCTTCCTCTATCCTTTCGAAACCGTTATCATCAATATAATAGACATAGGCGCCTTGAAAAAGATATGACGACTCTCTAACGGTTACAGGAAACGCCATCAGGTTCTTTCCCATGCTCAACAAAAGGGCCTTGTGATCTGATAAGACCTCGGATTCGGTATTAAGGGATACTATCTCATCTTCACTAATCTCTTGAGGGTCGCTGGTATCTGTTATATCGTACAGGGAAATTTTCATTCCCGTTTCGGTATTCCAAATAATTTCTCTTCCAAAACCCAGTAGAAGATTTTTATCAACCGGTTGTAAATAGTCTGTATTGCCGAATATATCCAAAAATTCAGGGCCGCCGGGACTTGAGGGGTCTGTAAACGATATGACGCTTAAAGGCAGAAGCTCTCTGGATATAACAGCATAACACCTGTCATCAATAAATCGAATGGATTTTATGGTTCCCCCGGATGTAAAATCTTCCAGACTCCCTGTCTTTTTCATGCCGGAATCAAAGACATAGATATTGTTTTCTGCCTGGGGACCTGAACCTGATATAGTGGCTACCCTCAGATGATCCTCGTATTCGTCCATGCTGAACTGATTGATGATCCTCCCGGACATCTGGGCGCTATTTCCAAACGCTATGGTTTCGCCATCAAGCCAGAATTTGTAAATATTGGTTGGTTGATTGCTATCATATTCACTTGTCACATATAGATTTTCCGTTGTTGCATAGACCTTGTCACTTTTTCCCATAATCACTTCCCGCCCTATGGCCTTTGTATGATCGTCAAGGGGTATGCCTATGACAACAAAATAATTGGGCGATAAATGCTCGGGCAGATATGCGACCTCATTACAATCACACAGGATTTCATCGTTGTTTTCGTCATTACCATTAAAATAGGAGTCGTGAAAATGCGGGAGCAAAACCTGGAGGTCGGTTAATGTCCCATCAAACCGTTTCAAGGGCGCAGGCTCATTCATAATGATATAAAGGGTGTCGCCCGCCATCCGTGATTGCACATACTCTCCCCAAAATATGAATTTTCTTGTCAAAATCTCATTTGTCCGATCAGTGATATCATAAATATAGATTCTTGTGCCGGGTGTGGGAGTGCTGAAATAGCTGATACTATCCGGAACAGGCTCATCTCCGATGAGAACCAGAGTGTCTCCCTTTACATAGAGGCGCTCGGGATAAAAATCAATTTTATCCCCAATACTGATCACATTCACCATTTGCATTGCATCAGCAGGGGAGGCTTGTATAATCTGTACGGTTTTTCCCTTTATCTTATATATATAGGTCCCATCGTTCTTGACGATATCAGCCTCATCCACGCCAACAACCTGAACATTTGTAGTTGAAAATTCATTATCATTGTTTTCCTTACCCCTGATTTGTACATCAGATGTGGTTTTTAAACGATAGAATCCGGAAAATCCGGTATATCCCCCATAATTGCCGGAAAGACCGGTTAGGCTGTAATTGCTGAGTCCGCCATATCCGCCAATTCCGCCGTAATTGGCAGATAAACTTCCGTAGCCAGCTAATCCGTAACTTGCAGAACTACCATATAGGCCTATACCATAACTGCTTCCTAATCCGTATCCGCCAATCGCGGCATTGACTCCGGATAGGCCTGTTGTGCCATAACTGCCCAGTGAGTATCCGCCAATTCCGGCAAAGCTTCCATATAGGCCTCCAGCGCTATAACCAATATTTGAAAATGACATGTAGCTGTTATAACCTCCTGAGATGGCCATACCATAGCCGCCGCCATAAAGGCCGCCAAAACCGCCATAAAGGCCACCATAATAGCCACCATAAGCAGGTGTTGATACCTTCGATGGCCCAGGTTTGGGAGACGGAGTCGGAGACGGAGATAAAGATGGATATAATTTATCATAGAATACCTTCAATGTCTCTTTTAATTTTGTACAATTTGTGAATCTTGGAAGGACCTTGATAGATATGGTGATAGAAATGGGTTTTTGATATTGGGGTTCGGTAGAGGATAATGAGACATCTATGGTATAGGTTCCCGATTGCACGATCATGCCATCGTCATCTTCCTGGTTCCATTGGAAATGGGAGGTCTCGGTCCCACCCGATTCTAATGTCAGAGTGGTTGAGGGCTGAGCACCTTGAATATCCTGAGAAAGATGGCGTACGGTCTCTCCTGATTTTTCTTTTACCTTCACATCGAATTTTTGTTCGGATGGAAACTCAATAGTGACATCTTCAGAGCCATTATTTTCCAACATTAAAGTGATTTCTATCAACTCAGCCGAATCATAAGTAGACTTGTCCGCTGTAGCAGAAAATTTGATTGTTGAATCCAGGGTCGTTCCCTGTTCTGATAATTTGGGTTGTGTTTGTTTTGATGATCCGGGTTTTTTGGGTGTAGAAGTGAAAGGATAGGTTAAATTATTGAGGCCATAGATTTGCCATAGGTTCCAGTTGCTTCCAAAAAGAAAGGAATAATCAGATATGTAAGGCATTGTTGGGATAACCATTGATGGTAGCTGAAAAGAGGGTGATGACTGGTAATATGGGTACAGGGTAAGATATGGAGGTAAAGTGTAAAGATTTGATTGGTCGAGGATCTTAGAAAGATCCACCTGGGTATATGCCTTGCCTTTAAATAAAAGCAAAGAAAGACATAAGATTATAAGAACAAATACTATTATTAATCTTTTCATTATTTTTCCCTCCCTATATTGAGTTATCTCTATTGGATTTTTTATAAAAACATTGAAAAAGGTTGATATGTAAAAAATCTTCAATAGAGTTTTTATCTAAAATATCATAAGTGCTTATCATAATAAGTGTCTGTTTATGATTTTTATAATCAGTAGAAACTGAAGAGGAAGCCGGAATTTGAATATGAGATTGTACTCATTATACAAAAGCATCGGCTATTGGCCCGATTAATCAATAAGCGAGAAGAATAAACAAGCAAGATCAACAAACATCTTGTTTATATTATATCATAAACGTGTTTTAATGTGAAAAATTATTAAACAGTTATCATGATTTTTATACTTTACACACTTTTATTACTTGATTATAGTGGAGCTTTCTTGCTTTTTCAGGGAAAAAACAAGAATTTTTCGTCTATTAAATTGGGTAAGATATATTCAGATAAATTTGACCAATCTCCTGTACCTTGATAATGTTAGCAATATGCTGGCGTTGTATAATCATTAATATTTGATTTGTTTTTGAAAAGTACAGAGTAATTAGAAAATTTTTGTTCACCGTTAGGGTGAAAAGGTATGAGCCATGAAAAGGCGAATGTATATCTGTTTTTCAATCTTTTGTTTCATAATCCTTTTCTTTGAGACTGTTAAGGCAGAAATTCCTGTTTGGCAGGCAGGGGAATTTAATGACTCTTTTAGTGAATTTGATATTCCTGATCCGAATGTAGTTGAATACACCGTTGAATACACCGTGCCTCAGAATTGGGAATCACAGATCGGCCAGATTGATCCAAACTGGGGGCAGTTCCCTGTTTTTCTTTATTCTGTGGGTGATCATGAATATGTACCCCGTGAAATAAAGATTAATTTCGACTATCCTAAAGATTGTTCCAACCCTGCCTTGAAAATACGATGCATAGCAAAGATTATGGATAATCTAACACAGGTGGAGCCCGATATGCATTTTATAGACGTGTTTAAAGGGGACATATATATAGGTTCTCTCCACTTAAAGAATCTGCAATTAAACAGCTATAATTACTACTATTTTCCCCTCGAGTATATCCGAAAGGGTCTCAGCGAGAAAAACAGTATTAATATCAAGGTAAGGAGCCCATATACCATTCGTGTTGCCTTTGATGCTTTTTACCTTTATATCGATGATACGGACACCGACGGGGATGGAGTAAGTGACTCGGACGAGGGTGAATACTATAAGGACACCAATAGCTTAGTATGTCTCCCCACAAAAGTCTATGACCCTTCTGACAAGAAGAGGATATTATTGGATATTGAAAAATTAAACGAAATAAATCCCTGTTTTCGTGAAGCCGGATTTTTAGATCCCAATATGTTGAAACTTCCTGATTCGCTTCTCTATAAACGCTTTTTGCCTTATGAATGTTTGGGCTTTCAGGTCGAGGATATAGGGACACAGGTAAAGATCGTGCTTCAGATCAGTTTTATTGATCAAATGTCTCCTTCTTTCTATCCTTCTGTCCGTTTTCATACCTATCAGGATACAAATAGCTGGAGCGAAACGAATTTTGAATTGCTTGATGGAAATGCTGCAAGTATCCCATTGTACGACGGCGGGGAAGGCGATTTTGATGGAAAAAAGGACGGCATTATTAAAACGAAGCTGGTCGTTTCTTATCCCAGGACAATTGATGTCGATGTGGAAAAAAGGGGATGTTTTATTAATACTGTTATAAGGTAAGGAGACAATGGAAAGGACCTTTAACTATAATCTTTTTGTTATTTTAAAGGTGACAATATTGTGTCTTATTTTTGCGGGAGAATTGGTTATTCCATTAACGGCATACTCACAGGCACTTGACATGGACATGAGCGCAACTCCAAACCCTGTAGGCTCAGGAGCAAGGGCAATGGGCATGGGAGGGGCCTTTATTGGTGTGGCTGATGACGCAACGGCAGCATCATGGAATCCTGGCGGATTGCTGCAGCTTACCAAGCCGGAAATCTCTATTGTAGGCTCCTTCTATTCAGGGGGGATTGACTATAAAACTTCAGGGATTGATGGGGATATAGAAGATTATCCATTGGATATCTATCATCTGAATTATTTGAGCGCGGCGATTCCTTTTGTGTTCATTAAGCGCAATCTTGTCTTTTCTTTTAACTATCAACACCTGTATGAATTTTCCAAGGAAAATCTTTCTTCATGGAGGGAAGTAATACCGGACGCGGGAATTGATATCCACAGGAGGAATTATAAATCCCAGAAAGGTTCCTTATGTACTGTTTCTCCGGCCCTGGCCTTCCAGGTGAATCCATCATTTTATATGGGTTTTACATTCAATTTCTGGGATCATGATATCCTGGATAATGGATGGGAAAATATTAACATTCAGGATGCTGAGGGATTTGACCTTGGCGGCAGATATGTGATAGAGCATAGTGAAGTTTTTGAGAGGTATGATTTTTCCGGTTTTAATATGCATATTGGCTTTATGTTTAAATCTGATTTTTTCACCATGTGGGGGAAAAAGAGGAAGTGTAGTATAGGATGGATTATAAAAACCCCTTTTGATGCGAAGGTCCGTTATGAAAGGATGGAAATATGGTATGAAGAATACCCTGAAGATCCGTCATCAGGACCCTTTAAAGAAGTTTCAATCCCCCCAAGAGAACTTGTCTTAAAAATGCCACTGTCTTATGGATTAGGATTTTCGCTCGATCTTTCAGACTCCCTTACCCTGGCCCTGGCCGGCATGCTGGACGTGCGCTGGAACTCATGGCTCCTGCGTTTCAAGGCCGCCGGACCCACATTTGCCGATGACCAGTACCAGTTCAGCTTTCTTGACC
>JBLIRS010000036.1:0-15502 GCA_049472415.1 bacterium
CTGCCTATTATAAAGGGTTTTATTTCCATCCTGACCAGAAGTCCCTGTGTTACATCAAATACTATTATCCCCTCTATTTTTCCTTTCGACTCCATTTTGCCTGAGAGAACAGCTTTTGGCTGAATCATAATCTCTTCTTTTCTTTTATTTCGAATAACAATCATGGGAACCGGTTTATCACAAGATGCCAGAGATATTGCAGAGGCCAAATCCGACCAGTTCTGAATATTCATATTGTCAAAGCTGTTGATTACATCGCCTCTTAAAACTCCGGCTCTTTCAGCGGGTGTTCCGGGAACGACCGCTGACACCATAACCCTTTGCCCATTTTCCCCCGGTTTCTCCGCCCATTTTACACCTATGATCTTGTCAATCACGACTTCCTGCTTCGGTTGATTGACATCCGCTTCAAAAGCAATCTTTACCCAGGTATGTCCGTCAACATCGGCGAGACCTATCAATTTATAATCGCATTCTCCGCTCGCGATCGCTTGCGGAAGTGTCGGCGCAAAGGCAAGGTCTACAGGACATGTCCATGTTGAACCTATTTTTAATGGATTATCAGGAAACATAGGCAGAGATCTGATATCTATCAATCCCTTGATATCTTTCATTTGACCGGAAGGTGTTATAGAAAAGCTTCCCAATTCTGAAGAGGAGTGAAGCAGGAATTGAAACAATTCATATCCTGTTCCCCTGCTGCTGAATTCCTTTCCTTTTAAAACGATTCGTGCGGTTCCATCTTTTGTAACCTCTTCGACATGATATTCAAGGGTCAGGGAATGTTCCTGTTCTGTTGCCTTTTCTTCACCCGATACTGTTGCTTTTTGTGTTTCACGGTAGACTGCCATTGATCCTTTCGAAAATTTCCATTCTAAGATAACATCCTCCGTGCTGTCTTCCTTCCAGATCAGGTTTTCCCATACCTGTTCATCCATTATGTATGAGCATCTTTTCGCTGTCATGCAGGAACTGTTTACAAATCCGGCAATACAACACATCAGAAAAACCGGCATTAACAGTTTAAGCTTTGAATTTTTCATTATTAGACAGCTCCTACTATTCTTTGCGCTATTACGCCATCAGACTCCGTCATCAGGAACTCAGGGCTGAATCCGTCTAAAAGTTTATCCTGCCAGGGCATATTCCACTCCGTGACCATATCGATAACATCATTGTATTTCATTCCCATGCCCCTGATTTTCTTGTCCAGGCTCAAATTCTTGAAAAATTTTACGTGAAGGACCAACAGATATTCCTCCCCGTCTTTTTTGCCGATTAAAGGGAAGATGATAATCTGTGCCTTGTCCCATAAGCCGAGCCCCATATAGACCTCGCCTCTTTCAACAACCTTCCTTTTGGTCCCTCGTAAGGTATTATCATTATTTACCCTGGATGGCATGTTTTTAGTAGTGCCATAGCGTTCGGTTATAATTATCCGTGAATCCTCGGTAGGAGCACCAAATGGATCCAGGCCGGTTACATGATAGAGTGTTGCACCCTTTACCTCCTCTACGGCAGGCTGTATCTGTTTTAACCTGGAGATTATGGAAGGGCCAAGGTCTGACTGAGAAAAGCCCATTTCGGGAATAATATTAAAGATTGCCCCTGTCAGAGTTACAGGCAGCCTGCTGGTGCCTACCGTAACTGTTTTTGCCTGGTGTTTGATGGCATCTATGGGCCTTGACAACTGGTCAATCACCTCGTCCACCACCTGGCAAAGCAATATCAAAGGATCGCCATGACTTGCCAAGGATCCGAAATGATTTACCATTTCATTTACCGGGATATTTCCCATGGCATATCGACCCGCAAGAGCCAGATTGCACAATGTCTGCGGCCGGACTACGGAATCAAACCTGCCTTCTTGTTTTTTTCGCATGACAGACCTTTCAAATTCCTTTAATGATAGACGTATTTCACGGTCATAGATCATATCCGGGCCCTCATTGCCCAAACTGGAGAGAAATTCGATCCTTTTGTTGAACTGTATTTTAAATTCCTTGAAGAAATCCGCCTCTTCATTCATTGCCCTGGCAACATAGTAACCCCACAGATGACCGGCCAATGTATTGAGAACAGGTGAAAATCTCTCATTTGTATCAGGCACAAAGAATAGGGCGTCAGCAAGACCGGTAAAGCGATCTTCCCCCTCTGTGGCAATACATACAACAGTAGCCTGATGTGCCTTGAATATGGCAGTGTCCTTTATCACATCCCCCAGAACTGTTTCCCTGTTTCCTGCAGCGCATATTATTATTAAGGGTTCTGCGGACAGATCAATGTGTTTTCTATCCTCCACCACATCTGCCGGCAATGTCTTATAACAGAGCTCGCTCAACTTGATTCTGATCTCATCAGCGGCCACTTTATTAGGTCCGCTTCCGACCACAGACCAGTTCCTTTTCGAAAGGGCAGTTGACCCGGCTGCGGATTTTATTGTATCCTTTTGATCTTCTATTATTTTAGACATAAGGTTTGGCAGATTCATAAGATCCCTTATCTCCGAAACAATATACCCTTCGGATTTTGTTCCCATAATCTGAGCCATTCTGAGACCGAGCAAGCAACCCGCAACAATCTGGGAATAAAAGGCCTTTGTGGATGCCACGGACATTTCAATATCCCTGCCATCACTCGTGTAAAATATTCCGTCAACCTTTGTAGTGATATCTGAATCCCGCCTGTTTACAATTGCCATGGTAAAAGCACCGTGGTTCCGAACAAGATCGACGGCCTTATTCGTGTCAGTAGTGGTCCCGGATTGTGTAACAGCCAGCACCAGGGTATCCGACATGGAACGATCGAGGCCGAATCCACTTAACTCGGATGCCTTTGTGGCGCATATGGATATGGAAGTCCTGGCGAGATATTCAGACATGAGCATGGCAATGCCCTGTGCCGCGACCCCGGCGGTTCCCTGTCCCATAAGGTATATGTTCCTTATCTTATCAGCTCTTAATGCATCAATAATACTGGGGGGTAATATCTCCTCTCCCAGGTTAAATCTGACGTGCCGGTCTCCTTCCTTCTTTATGATAGTTGCCTTGCCCCTGATTGTCTTACGAACGGATTCAGGCGCCTGGCTGATCTCTTTTAGAAAGAAGTGGGGAAAACCCTGTCTGTCAATGTCACGCGTAGTAATCTGCGCCGTCCTGATAAAGGAGTCATTCAATGACAAAGGATGCCCATCGTAAGACCATGCGCTAATTCCCTCCATGCCTCCCCTGGGATCGAGTATGAAGATTTGTCCCTGGGTTTTAGTATCCCCGGGCACCCTCTCTTTCTCTCCATCAAGTTTTATATAAAACATGGTCTGTTCCACAAGCCCATACACCTCAGAAGCGGCAATATAACAGTCATGTGCAATGCCTATAAAGATAGCCTGTCCGCTTCCCCGTTGGGCAAGATAAATATGGTCCGGCTCCTTATCGGACTGAAGCGCTATGGCATGTGAACCTTCAAAATCAGACACGGCCATCCGGAACGCCTCTTTTAATGAAAGGCCTTTCCTCAGATAATGCGCTACCCAGAGGGGGATAATCTTGGTATCCGTAGTGATGTGAGAGGGGATTTGGATACCGTCCTCTTCCTCGATCCTTTGCTTAAGGTCCCGGTAGTTATCGATATCACCGTTCAGAACGACATTTATCTGAGGCTCCATGGATTCATCAAATCCTGGCCGGTTGTCAAGCGGGTGGCAGTTTGCTTCAGTTATGTCCCCAACGGATGCCCATCTGGTGTGAGCAATGGTTTGGGAAAAGATATCAGGCTGCGAGAGCGCCGACTTGAACAGATGATCCTCCGCAATCTCTTTTCTCAGGAACAATACGTTATCTCCCAGCCGGCCAAGCTCACAGGCCGTTTTAAAAATAAAAAACAGGGCAGGAGGATTGGCCTTGATGGATTTATGAACCATGTCCTTTCTTAATTTCCGGTTATTATATTCCTCTGAAAGGCCTTCCTTTTGTACAATCTCCTCCCAAACGCTAAAGGCGCCCTTATCAGGGAAACGGATCATTACTGAAACGCCCGCGGAATCCCTTCCTCTTATCTCCAGACGATCGATGTTATTAAGGATAATATTCACCTTTGCCATCTCATGGATCAGATCCGGAAGAATCTCATTTACATCCTTTTCCAACAATGGATCGATTAGAGAGCGGATTTTTTCTATATTGAGAAGAAGTTCCTTCTCAAGCCACCATGCGCAGTCCCTGAGAAGTATCAAACGTGTGTTAACAAGCTCGAGATCGGAAGAGGGTATTCTAAAACCTGACTGATCAAGCAAAGCGTCTTCCTCTGCGAGGAAGGAATGCATGTCCTGAACCTGGGCCTTAATGGCCTTCTGTGATTTCAGATCCTTAAAGATATATTCGAACACCTTCAAGTCTTTAAGGGAAATAATCGCATCCTTCAATTTATCGAGGCTCTCTTCGTCCTTAAGGTATTCATCCGCGCTTATTTTCTTTTTGGTTAATGACTTAAGCCTGTAGGATATTATTTCTGACCATATTTCTCTGACTTTTTTAATATATGACTGGTATGAATCAATATTTTCTTTGTTCTTACCGGTTTTATATTCGAGTATTCCGATAAGACCACAGCAAAGACGATCTGAATTAAGAGGGAAAAGGATCAGTGCTTTCTCCGGCACAGAAGATGAAACCCTGCCGAAATATATAGGCGTCTTTAAAAAAGACCATCTTTTAAGAAAAAAAGATAAGAACACAAAAAAATTCTTTTGGAATATTTATTTCTTTGATTGATTATAAATTACAAAAAACTATAAATATCTAATAATAATTATATTATATATTAATTTGATTATATTATACATTAATTCTGATCATATGGCAAATAACCAGCAATTCTAGTAAGTCAACTTAGTAGATACCATTCCCTTAATTGCGTCCAACTTAGTAAACACCGCCTACTTAATGCCGTTCTTTTAATGCCTAAAGAACGACTACATCTAAAGATAATATTTCTGCAGGCTTTAATAATGATTTATCTGCTGTTATCATTGTTAAACCTTTAGAGAAAGCCGCGGCTAAATGAAGAGCATCGAGGGTCCTGAGAGCTGTATTAAATTGCCTTATCCATTCTCGGGCCAATCTGTAATGGTGTGATTCAATAGGGAGCTTAATATAAAAACCTTCATCCAAATGAGAAAGGAATTCTTTTATAATTTGGCCCGCATCGTTTTTTTTCATGCCTCCTTCTCTAACTTTCCTGGATATTGCCGAACATAGCTCAACTTCAACCAGATTGCTGATAACCGGCTGATCATTACCAAGCATATATTCTTCAACCTTTTCACTCAACGGCTCAGGACAATAGTATGCAGCCAATACACTAGTGTCGATATAGTACATCAATAACGTTCCTTTTTTCTTGCCTTAATAACCGTATCACTCAGAGGACTTGTCTTTATTTGGATTGAGGACCGAAATTTCTTTAATGAGGGTAATTTCTTGATATTGTCATTAGACCTTATAAGACGGGCAACTTCTTTTCCGTGTCGCGTAATAATCACTTCCTCTCCTTCTTCCACCCGGTCAAGAAGTGAACTTAATTTGCTTCTTGCTTCTTTTACATTTATCTTCATATAGCTCCATTTCCCCTTAAAGTGTACATAATTAGTATACACCTTTAGGAAAATTTGTCAATCTTCATTCAAAACAGACCGATCAGATTCTTCCATATTTCCGATAGTATTCAAGAGGGGTACTTGTATATATCTATATTTTAAAAGAGAAGGTTATCCAATCAGATCAAAATGCATTGAAGGATTACACTGACGTTATAAAATAAAGGGTTGAAGGTTAGCCCATTGGACTATTCAGGTAAGATCATGAGGTTAATGAAAAGGCAGAATGGAAAGTAAATATAAAACACAATATGTCCCAATAGTAAAGCAGAATTTTTTAAAAAGTATTAAAACCTACAGGAGGACACTGTATACTTATGAAAACTTTAAAATACAGGATTATTGCCTGCCTTCTTGCGATTGGGATTATTTGTTCCTCTGCCTTGGCGAAAATGAGACCATTAACCGAGATGGAAGACCAGTTCGTGAAGCCGAATATCCTCGTCATTCTGGATACTTCCGGGAGCATGATGAGGGATACAATCGGAAACATCCTGAGCACACCCGATACAAAGGGCAGAATACACGGGGATCACGTGGACAGCCGGTTGAATATCGCGAAAGGTGTTATTACCAATGTCCTGGACGAAACCAGGGACCTGGCGAACTTCGGCCTCATGTCATTCAAGCAAACCCATTTTGGTTTGAGTACCGACCAAAAAGGCTACTTTCCATATTATAAGACATGTACCAATTCCTCGACAACGGAAACCATATACTTTCCAAAATATAAATTAGACCAGGAAAGATATACAGTCAGCGGCATCCCCAACAAGAGAGCAAATTCCGGCCCGCCAAATTTTACCCCGGTAAACTCATTTGTATACAACGGTATTACATACACCCTCAAATCCACCAATAACAGTAAATACAGAAGGTGGTCCGTTGATTTCAAAGCCGACAGATACGCGGATCACAACCATAGTGGATACATTGCCACATTCCAGGACCCGGACCCGAACAATCCTCATACCTTCACGTGGAAATACGAGGGAAGCTATTATGAATACACCAAATACAATTCATTAATACAAAAGCTGGATCATGATATTGATTGTTACGATCCTGGCACCGGAAAATTGATTACCTGGGTGAGGGTCCCTGTTCTTAAACATAATGAAGATACTGAAATATATATTTATTATGGTGACTCCAGTATAGTTCAACCTACTGAAAACCCTCATGGCGTGTGGGATAAAAACTATATGGCCATCTGGCATCTTGAAGAAAGAATAGGCGGGAGCGGAAAATATTATGAAGACGTAACAATTAACAGCAACACTGGTCAAGGTGGTGGCGGCTTTCCGGGATATGTGCCCATTGAGGCACCGGGCAAAATATTTTCCGCCGCTGGTTTTCTTGGGGATGATTTCATTATCGTCCCAAATAGTTCATCTTTACAGTTGAGCAAGGCAATAACTCTTTCCGGATGGATTAAACCAACGACCTTTGGGACAAGCGGTGATATGACGGCAATATTACGAAAAGGAGAGTTGTCGTCCAACTACTTCCTTATGCTGAACGAAAAAAATCCTCAATTCGCCTTAACAGGAGGGGATAGTTGCAGCATTATAGGGGCTACAAGCCTTCTGGCAAATACATGGTATTATATCGCGGGCACCTGGGAATCCGGAGGGACTCCAATTTTATACGTCAATGGTTCACCGGATGAAAAAGGATCATTTACCGGGCCTATAAAAATTGATACCAGCCCCCTATATATGGGTGGGATAAAGGGAGCGGTTAATCTCAATGGGATTTTAGACGAGATCCGCATTTCCAATATCGCACGATCCGCTGGTTGGATAATGACTGAATACAATAATCAGAACTCACCTTCTACATTTTTAAGTTTATCGGATTGCTCAATGAATCCCGGCACCTTTCTCAGGTGTAAGAAGATAACCATAGACCATTCAAAGGTCAGCGGCAACTCAGATCTGTACAACTTCCCTGTCCTTATCAGCATCGAGGACCCTGAGTTCAAGGTTGTCGGCGGATACGTAAAAAATGTCAAAGGGTATGACATTGTTTTTAATCAAATGGTCCTGGATAACATGTATTATTTTGACAAATATTATGGCCAGGAATTCATTGCCGACGGTACAGAGGATGAAAACGGAAGCGCGAGCGCGCCGGTAGATCCTAATGATATATTTGTCTATTATCCCGGAGGGGACGGAATAGATTTTGATTATGACAGTGTTGCAGGCTGGACCGATTCCAACTATCCGGTAGGCGCTTTGGATAAATACGATCCTAACCGCGGCGGGATTCTCCTTGCACCCTTCTCATTCTCTACAGACCAGTCCGTGCAGGATGAAAAGGTCAATGAAATCATACAATGGATGGAGCCTCAAAACCGGGGAGGATTGATTGCCGCCGGTTATACTCCTACGGGGGCTACACTTAAAAATTCAGTGCCGGACACCAATTACTATGATGACGCATACAGCTATTTTGTCAATGAGGTGATCACTAATGATCCAGTATCATGCAGAAAGAATCTCATTCTGTTCGTGACGGATGGGGAACCGAGTCCTATCTCTGAAAAAATGGACGCGGTCAATGCGGCTTCAACGCTTTATAATGACAAAAATGTCACTGTTTATATGATAGGCTTCGGCTCAGATACTACTGGAAGCCCAACACTCGACAGTATTGCAAATGCCGGAGGATGTCCGTTGAAACCGGACGGCCATTATGCCTACTTTACCTCCGATCAAAGCTCGTTGGAGGAAGCCATAAAACAGATCGTTCTGGAGGCAGCGGCAGGGGATTATGTAACATCTGCCCCGGCAACGGGCACAGGCGCCAACAGCCGTATGGAAGGGAATATCGGGTTGCTCGCCTCATGTGAGTTTCCCTATTGGAAGGGGCATATGGTTGCAACCGACCTTCTGGAAGGCACCCAGCTATGGGACGCAGGTATACAACTGGATGGCAACCATATTGCCCACAATGCAAGAGATATCTTCACCTCTAATCTATCCACCTGTGCCATTGTTCCTTTTTTTGCATCCGGAAGCCCGAATGCTGCGGCCCTGTTCGGACTTGGATTAGGGGCAAGTGAAAAAGAAGCCTCAGATATCATAGAATTCATCTCGGGCAAAGACAGGTTCTGGAGGCTATCTGATATAACAAATTGCACACCAATTGTCGTAGGCACGCCATATGTGCCTAATGAGCCTTCTTCGGCCCAGGGGCATGATCTCTTTGAGCTGACGTATCAGGACAGAAACAAGGTCATATATACCGGGTCAAATGACTGTATGATTCACTGTTTTTCCATGTACGATGGTCATGAAGTCTTTGCTTATGTGCCTCCGGACCTGTTTCCCAAATTAATCCGGATCTTTCTAAATGGAGAGCATATTGTAACACCTTCCAAGCATATCTATGGTGTTGCCGCCTCCCCGAAGGCGTATGACATCTTCCATGATGGGGTTTGGAAAACAGTTCTGGTCTCAGGAGAAGGACCGGGCGGATATAATTATTTTGCCCTTGACGTGACACATCCATCAGAGGGTGATCCCGGATATATTTCCAATGCACCCTTTTCCATGCTCTGGCACACCGGGGATGCACTTCATAATGCCTCTTACAGCTCCATTATAGGTGAGTCATGGTCCACCCCCGCATTCGGTAAAATCACCTATGATGACGGAGGCAATGCTGTATCAAAATATGTTACATTTATGGGATCCGGATACGATGATCCTGTCAGCGGAGATGTGGAAGGCACCACCTTTATGGTAATAAAATTCGATACAGGCGCCGAAAACGGCCAGATCATATTCGATGAAGATATTGGATCAGCTTCAACCATTGTTGATCATGCCCTTGTGGCGGATGCTGTTTGTTATGAAAACAATGGAGTCATAACCGATTCCTATATAACAGATACCAGCGGGAAAATACAGCATATAGATACCAGCGGGAACCCCGCGGGATGGTCTATGAATATCATTTACGATGCCAGCGTAAATCAGCCCTTTTTCTATTCACCAGCCGTGCTACAAATGGGATCTGGGGCATCCGCAAAGACTCTTATGGTGGCAGGGTCCGGCTCATCCGATGACCCGGATATCAATCAATCCGGCTCTACGTTTTCCACAAAGCTCTATCTGCTTTTGTTTGATTCCAATCACTTTCTTTTACACTCTGAAGTTATATCTCTCATCGATCTGGTCATAGATCCTATTTCAACCAACTTTCCCCAGAGATCGAGACTTACATGCTCTCCGGTCATCATAAAAAATGATATTTCTTCGTTTTATGAAGCAATCTTTTTGGCTTATGTACCCCCTCAGGATAACAATTGTGATATTGGAAAAACTTATCTTATTGTATATAAACTGGGACAATATGAAAATTTCAGCCTTGATCAAAAGGAATTTATAAAATCCCTTGAAGCAGGAGAAGGGAAGATAACCGGGATCGATGTTACCGCAAAAAGCTCCATAGTAGTTGGGGTAAGCGGTCATGGAGGCGGCCAGACATCTACACTGACATGCATCCCTTCACCCCCGAATCCTGTATTCACCCAGGAAATGATACAGCTCTACTGGAAAGATCACTTCTCCTCGATAATCGAAGAGGAGGAAAATATGGTACAATTAACCTCACCAATCGAGGCTAATGAAGAAGACATTACCCTGGATGAAATCCCGGGAAGATAAAAAAAAGGGGACGGTTATGTTTTTTTGACTCTCGAACTGTCCCCTTTTTTGCTCCAATTCTCGAAAAAAAATAGAACCGTCTCCTTTTTTCCTTTTTTTCTATTTTTCTCGAAAGATATGGATTATTTTTTAGATATATAATACAATGATTCCATCATTCAATAACTTCTACAAATTATGAATGAAGTTTTAGTTGCTAAAAGGGATTAAGCATTCATTTTCAATAACAAATATGTTATAAATTAAAATTTAAAGAGGTTTTAAGGCATTATGGCTCAATCACGAAAAGATGAAAAGGCAATCATCGTTTTAGAGGATGGTACTGTCTTTGAGGGTTTATCCTTTGGCGTGCCCGGAGAAAGAACGGCTGAAATGGTTTTTAATACAGGCATGGCAGGCTATCAGGAAGTGCTCACTGATCCTTCTTACAAAGGCCAGATGGTTGTGATGACCGCACCACAGATAGGCAATTACGGAATGAATCCGGATTTCTCGGAATCAGGGTCCATCCACATGGACGCATTTATTGTAAGAGAATCGAGCCGAATACCTTCTCACTATGAATCACAGGAAGAACTTAGGGATTTTCTTATCAGCAATAACTGTATGGGTATCCAGGGTGTGGACACCAGGGCCCTTACCCTTAAGCTGAGGGAAGAGGGATCTATGAAGGCCGTTATATCCACTCTGGATTTTGATAAAAAAAGCCTTTTGAACAAGGTAGATAAAGCACCCGGTTTGATCGGCAGGGACCTTGTCAAAGACGTGACATGGCTCGATCTGAATTTTTTTGAAAGGATGCAAAAGACTTCAGCCGGAAATGATTTTCATGTTGTTGCTTATGATTTTGGCATAAAAAGGAATATCATACGATCCCTTGTAGGAGTAGGATGCAGGGTGAGCGTTGTAAAGAGTGATACAAAGGCATCGGATATCTTAAAAATGAATCCGGACGGCGTCATGCTTTCAAATGGTCCCGGTGATCCTGAAGGGGTGCCATATGTTATAGAAGAGGTTAATACCCTTATAGGCAAGGTACCAATCTTCGGTATCTGTCTGGGCCACCAGATAATCGGTCTTGCTCTTGGCGGGCGCTCCTTCAAGCTAAAATTCGGACATCACGGGGTCAATCATCCCGTAAAAGAGGTAAAAAACGGCAGGGTAAGGATAACGGTCCAAAACCACGGTTTTTGTATCGATCCTGATTCCATTAATGTAAAAGGTCTCGAAGTAACCCATATCAATTTGAATGATAATACCCTGGAGGGTATTTTTGTGCCGGACCAGTTTCTTATGTCTGTCCAGTTCCATCCTGAGGCAGCCCCGGGTCCGCATGATGCAAACGGACTCTTTAAGGATTTCAGAGAAATGATGAAGAACTGGCGCAACAAGAAAAACAAGTGATACAATTACATGAAGCCTGACGGTAGGATTTTGTCCTTCCAAAAGAATCATTGTCACCGCGTCACACTGTTCATATGCCTTTTTTTGATAATACTCATCTATGTTTCTTTTTTCCATATTTTGAAAAACGGATTTATCAATTTTGATGACATGGAGTATGTCGTAAAAAATCCCCAGGTAAATTCCGGTCTTACTTTTGAAGGCATTAAATGGGCCTTTACAAAATTCCATTTTTATAATTGGCATCCGTTGTCATGGATATCCCATATGGTGGACTATGAAATATACGGTTTGAACGCGGGCGGACACCATCTTACCAATCTGCTCCTTCACATACTGAATACCTTGTTGCTATTCCTTGTCTTGAAATGGATTACAGGGTCTGTATGGCGAAGCGCTTTTATTGCAGCCCTTTTCGCTGTTCACCCGCTTCGTGTCGAATCGGTTGCCTGGGTATCTGAACGAAAGGATGTCTTGAGCACACTTTTCTGGATACTGACCATATGGGCTTATGCCTATTACGCAGAAAATAAAGGCATCAGCAGGTATCTCTTGACCCTTTTTTGTTTTTCCCTTGGCCTCATGTCAAAGCCTATGCTTGTAACGCTCCCCTTCGTGCTTCTTCTTTTGGATTATTGGCCTCTCGATCGGGTTAAATCAGTATTCTCAAATTATGAGATGAATACTCAAACAGAAAGGGCCTCTGATAGAGATTTTAAAAAGTCGTCTTTTTACAATCTTGTTTTGGAAAAGGCCCCCTTTTTTATCCTTTCGATTGTAACGTGTATTCTAACCTTTTTCGCGCAAAAATATGGCGGAGCTGTAAAATCGCTCGATCTTTTTCCGTTAAATTTAAGGATTGCCAATGCACTGGTTTCTTATTTTAATTATATTAAAAAGATGTTCTTACCAATCAATCTGGCCATACTTTATCCATATCCTGAGATATTACCCATCTGGCAGGCATTAGCCGCCGGATTTCTACTCATAGGGTCTTGCATCTTCGTTATCCGCAAATCAAAAAGGTATCCTTATCTGTTGACAGGGTGGCTTTGGTATATCGGGACCCTCATACCGGTTATAGGATTAGTCCAGGTTGGATTACAGAGCATGGCTGACAGATACACATATATTCCCATGGTCGGACTTTTTATATTAATCACATGGGGCATTTCCGATATCATGAAGGTAAGTTCACTTCGAAGAAATATAGTTGCGGGATTTTCAATTTTAGTAATTGCAATCTTAATGACATCCACCTGGATTCAAACCGGATATTGGTTCAACACGGAAACACTGCTTGTGCATACAATTAAAGTGACTGACAGAAATTACCTGGCTTACAACGGTCTTGGCGTAGCGCTCATTGAACAGGGAAGGACCAAAGAGGGGATAGATAATTTATATAAGGCTCTTCAAATCAAACACGATTATGCGGAGGCGCACAAAAATCTCGGGATTGCCCTTGTCAGCCAGGGTAAGCTCGATGAGGCAATTTCGCATTATGAAGAAGCGCTCAATATTAGCCCTGATTCTGAAATTTTGCATAACAATATTGGAATCGCTCTATTCAAGAAGGGTGCTATTGAAAATAGCATAGCCCATTTTTCAGAGGCTATAAGGATTTGGCCCGGTTATGTAAGGGCGCATAATAATATAGGAATAGCACTTGCCAGTCAGGGCAACCTTCAGGAGGCCATTCTTCATTATAAAAGCGCATTAAATATCAAGCCCGATTATGCCGAGGCGCACTTTAATATGGGAATTGCTCTTGAAAAGCTAGGCAAGAATGAAGAAGCCATACTTCACTATAATGAAGCCATAAGGATAAAACCCGATTATGCCAGGGCCCGTTACAATCTTGGAAATCTGATTTACGGGTCAAAAACATAACCTAAAGACTTAAGCTTTTCCTTTTCTTCATCAGTCAGTTTCTGAGGCTTGTTGTTTAGATTGAGATGTAAAAGGTCCTCTCCTTGAAGACGTGCCAGCCTGACCTGCAAATCTTTCGCACGATCTCTGTGTTTTTCCTCGGCAATAAGATCGTTTTGCTCTTCAGGATCTGTCCTTAGATCGAACAACTCTGTTTTTTCTAACCCGGGCGTATGTATCAGTTTGAAGCCATCCATTATTATGGAAAATCTAAATTCATCCTTAACCAACAGAGATTTAACTTCAGCGAAGATCTCGCTCTCCCCTCCACTTTTTTCGAGCAAATTCCGTCCACGAAAACGCAAATCCGTCTCCAGATTCAACATCTTTAAAATGGTCGGAACAATATCGATATGCTGAACAAAATCTGTCCTTCTGCCGGCCGATTTACTGCTGTATTTTATTATAAGGGGCACATGTGTCACGCTGTTATAAAGATTCTCCCCATGAGCAAAATAATAGTTATGCCCTCCCATTGCCTCCCCATGATCGGATGTAAAGATTATCATGGCATCATCAAACAAACCGAATCGATTCAAAGTGTCTGTCAAGCGTTTAAAATGTTCATCATGATATCTGATCTCGCCGTCATAACCAGAAACGTAATAGTAGAAATCCCTGTTTTCTCCCAATCTCTGATAAGATGGAATGCCGCCGAAACCGCTCAATGTTTTATTTACTTCCAGATAAAATGGTTTTTGGCCGGGATTCCTGAATTTCTTGGCAAAATTATCAGGAGGAGTGTATGGCCCATGTGGATCCTGATAATGTATCCACATGAAGAGTGGTTCCTTATGAAACTGCTCTATCAGTTCTATCGCGCGGTCCGTAGTATGTTCCGCAATCCTCTCAGGCCAGTCTCTCACAACTTCCCTATCTTCCAGGCTATCGTCGTATATGGTAAAACCCTGGGCCCATCCGGATTTTTTTCTGAGAATATAGTTGCTTACCACTCCAACAGTTTTATATCCCAGACTTTTCAGGATTATAGGAAGTATCTCAGCTCCCATTGGCAAGGAAAGACGTTCTATGGCCTTTGTTTCATGGGGCAGGAATCCGCTCAGGATACTTGCACAGCTTGACCAGGTCTCTGAGGCATTAGAAAAACAATTCTCAAACAACAGGGCATTGGAGGCAAATCTATCGATGCTGGGAGAAGTATCTTTCGGGTATCCGTAACAACCCAAATGGTCCGCCCTCAATGTATCAACGGTAATAAGGAAGATGTTAGGCCTTTTCACTGACCTGTGGGACTCACATCCATCCAGAAACAGGCTGCCTGGAATACCAGCCGCCAGCCCGCCATAGAGTCCGTATTTCAAGACATCCCGCCTGCTTAAATCCTTTTCAAAAAAACGATTCATAACCTTGTTTTGTTTAGCGTCCCTGATCATTTTAATCAATCCTGTCGTCGGGTAATGTAAATCAAATAAAGTGCCTAATGTCTTAAAAGATAGTGCCTAAAGTTTCAAATACATTTTTAAATGTTAAATAATAGTAATTTTTTTACAAAAAATTTTCAAGAACACTTTTTATATAGTTTTTATATTTTAAATTCCCAATTTAGATAATTATTATTAACTTAAGAATTTTCTTTATTAACTTTTAGCAATTATCACATTAGTTGCTTTCTTAAAAATCAATCACTGTAAGGGTATTTCTTAACTTTAGGCACTTGACACTTTAGGCACTTCCTTTATAATTTAACTCCCCTAATTTGACATGATCAATGATCATTGGATATACTTTTCAGCGAAACTAGGAATTATCCTTATGCTTTGATATTAGACAAAATGACCTCATAGGATTTTATCAATTATTAATTCGATCA
>JBLIRS010000037.1:0-15287 GCA_049472415.1 bacterium
AATTTTTGATCGGTTAAACTTTGAGTTAGGCGCTGAATTGAGATAAACATTCTGATTCGGTGATACAAATGCCCTTTGAGAGACTAGATATTATCCAGGAAAGAGTCATTTGCCTTATTAGAGAGGTCGAAAACCTCAGAGAGGAAAATGAGCAATTGCAGGCCAGAATAAGTAATCTGCAAAGGAAACTGAAGGATAATAAGAGGCGATTGGAACATGCCCTGATATCTGAAGACGAATTGCGCAAATTACGAATAGAGCGCCAGCAGGTCCAGGAAAGGGTCTCTTATATGTTAAATCAGTTGAAGGATATCTGATGTAAAATAGCCGGGGGGAATTAAGTGATACATACAACCGAGGTTGAACTTCTTGGTGAGCTTTATACAATAAAAAGTGAGACAGATCCCGAAAGGGTTAAAGAAATCGCTGCATTTTTGGATTCAAAGATGAGGGAGATCAGGTTTGCTGCCCCTACAGCGACACTTTTAAAAGTAGTAATTCTTGCGGCTTTTTATATAACGGAAGAATTGTTTGAGAGAAAAACAGAATTATCGGAAACAATAAATATTATGGAGGAAAAAACGGCCAATATCCTAAAAATGCTGGAGGATTCATCACTAACATATTCAGCCTCTGAGAACAGAGGCGACACTGTTTCTTTAACTTAGGCATCACATTCTCCTTAAGGAGATGTATGGCCTAATTAATAATAGATTACTAGTTACAAAGGATTTAACCTTTTGATGTCTAAAAGGGATAATTAAATGTGAATTTAAGCTCCCCTGCCGTACGCGTGATGAAGAGTGTGTTTTGAGCCAACACCAACGTAACGGGAGTCCATATAGGGATATAGCAAATAAGCCCCTTTGAGGGAAATTTAATACATCTCTGAGGACACCCACCTGGGAAACCAGGTTCAAATCGGAATCTTCACACGGTACAAGGGTGGGGGCTTTTTCTTATAATTTTTGTGAATCCTCATCATTTTAAGGGCCTTGGTCTTTTCCTGCCTAAGCAGGGTATATATGAAAAAGGACTCCAAGGCTGCTATCAGAAAGTTATTTATCTCAAAACGAGACAACCTTTCCTCCGCTGAGAGGCAAGGAAAAAGTCTTTTAATAGCCAACAGGCTTCTAAACCTGGATGAATTCAGGAAGGCCAAAATATGTCTTCTCTATGCCTCCTTTAGAAGCGAGGTAATCACTGAACATCTAATCCCTCTCATCCTGAAAGAAGAAAAAAGGTTGGCTTTTCCGATCATTGATCAAAAATCCAACGGGCTGCTCCTTTCTGAAATTAAAAACGGGATTGAAGACCTGATCCCTTCCACTTATGGCATAAAAGAACCTTTACCTGAAAAGGCACGATTAATCTCTGTTGATGAAATCGATTTATTTTTAATACCAGGTGTTGCCTTTGACCTTTCAGGAACAAGGCTGGGATTTGGAGGTGGTTACTACGACCGGCTTCTGGCTAAAATTCAAAAGAAACCTATCCTGGCCCTGGCCTATGATATTCAAATTACATCAAATCTCCCTTGCGGGCCTTTTGATATAAAGATGAAAAAGATTATAACCGAAAGTCGTGTAATAGACTGTGAAATCAAAACTGCTGTATTGACGGATTTTAAACTGGACTGATAACCAAACTTCCGTTTATGGGGCCTAAAAACAAAGGACTTCCATGAAACGATTTTATAAAAGGGGGTGTTAAGGGGGTGTTTGGGATTCCCGGCCAACTAAGTGTTTTACTAATTATTATTATTGGGATTTTCTGTGTTTTTGCCGGATATTTTATCCGAAAAAAAATATCCGAAAGCAAACTGGTGAATGCAGAAGCAATGGCTAAAAAGCTGGTTTCCGATGCTGAAAAGGAGGCTAATAACAGACTAAAAGAGGCCTCTCTGGAAGCCAAGGACCAAATTTATAAAGCAAGGGCAGAATTTGAGAAGGAAACAAAGGATAGGAGGGTAGAACTTCAAAATCTTGAGAAGAGATTGACCCAAAAGGCTGAAAATATTGATAGGAAAGTAGACTTGCTTGATAAGAAAGAAAATGAGCTTAACAATCGTATCAAGCAGATATCAAACCGTGAGAAGGACCTTAAAGAAAAAGAGGAAGAGTATACCCATCTTATACAAAAGGAAAGGAAAATTCTGGAAAATATTTCAGGATTAACCTCCGAAGAGGCTAAGAATATACTTATATCTCATATGGAAACTGAAGCACGGCGGGAAGCTTCTAAGACCATCAAAAAGATCGAGGAGGAAGCAAAGGAAATAGCGCATAAAAAGGCCAAGGAGATTATAAGCCTTGCTATTCAAAGGTATGCTGCCGATCAGGTTGTGGAAACCACAGTATCTGTTGTGGACCTGCCCAATAACGAGATGAAAGGCAGGATTATCGGTCGTGAGGGCCGCAATATCAGGGCACTTGAACTAGCCACAGGGATAGACCTTATCATTGATGACACACCTGAGGCCGTGATCCTTTCGGGTTTCGACCCTATTCGAAGAGAGATCGCCAAAAACGCCTTACAAAAACTGATCATTGACGGGCGGATTCACCCTGCCCGGATTGAAGAAGTAGTTTCAAAGGCACAGAAGGATATGGACAATTCTATCCGGGAAGAGGGAGAGCAGATAACCTTTGAGCTGGGTGTTCATAATCTTCATCCTGAAGAGCTTAAACTGATAGGCAGGCTCAAATACAGGACCAGCTATGGTCAAAATGTGCTCCAACATTCCAAGGAGGTTGCCTATCTGGCAGGTATAATGGCCAGTGAATTGGGAACCGATGAACAACTGGCGAGACGGGCGGGATTGCTCCATGACATAGGCAAGGGGGTCGATCATGAGGTTGAAGGCTCCCATCCCAAAATAGGCGCAGAATTGGCCAAAAAATATGGCGAACCGCAGGAAGTTATTAACGCCATTGCCGCGCACCATGAGGATGAGGAAACAAACAGCCTCACCGCTGTCTTGATCCAGGCGGCAGATGCGCTTTCAGCGGCAAGGCCCGGCGCCAGGAAGGAAAGCCTCGAGACCTATATCAAGCGACTGGAAAAATTGGAGCAGATCGGCAAGTCATTCAAGGGGATTGAGAATGCCTATGCCATACAGGCAGGCCGAGAGATCAGGATCATGGTCATTCCTGAAAATCTTACAGATGAAGATATCGGTCAGGTAGCAAAGGACATTGCGGGCAAGATCGAAAATGACCTGGAGTATCCGGGTCAGATCAAGGTGACCGTTATCCGTGAATCAAGGGCGGTAGAATATGCCAAATAGTCGAGTGGCAAGATATTGAATATCCTTTTTATTGGAGATATTATAGGCAAACCCGGCAGGAGGATTGTTCGCGAACTCCTCTATTCGGTCATAAACAAATATCAGGTTGATTTCTGTATAGCCAATACGGAAAACGCGGCCTCCGGTTTCGGGGTCACCCAAAAGGTTGTGCAACAATTACTGGATATGGGAATCGATTGCCTCACCTCCGGAAACCATATCTGGGATAAAAAGGAGGTGTTCGAGGTCCTGGACCTCGAACCCAGGCTCCTGAGGCCTGCAAATTATCCCGAGGCAACCCCCGGACGTTCTTATGGAGTCTTTGACAGCAAGGTCGGGCATAAGATAGGAGTTCTGAATCTGCAGGGCCGCGTATTTATGACGTGTATAGATTGTCCCTTTCAGGTCGCAAAAAGGATAGTGCCCATCATTAAAAAAAGCTGTAAAATCATTGTAGTGGATATCCACGCAGAGGCGACCTCAGAGAAGATGGCCATGGGGTGGTTTCTGGATGGACAGGTAACGGCCATTGTGGGCACCCACACACATGTTCCGACAGCGGATGCCAGGCTCCTGCCGAAAGGTACTGCCTATATAACGGATGTCGGCATGACGGGTCCATATGACTCTATAATAGGAATAAAAAAAGACGCGGCCCTGGAAAGATTCCTGACACAGGTGCCACAAAAATTCACTATTGCCAAGTCCGATCTTTCACTCAATGCCGTATTGATCAAATGCGACACTGAAACCGGTCTTGCCCTGGGCATTGAAAGGGTACAGATACCTTTAGCTTAATAGAGAAAGTTATTCTCTTGAGATTTCCAGTATCTCGTACTCTCTGACTCCGTTAGGGGTTTTCACCTCAACAAGATCACCGACCTCATGGCCTAAAAGGGCTTTCCCCACCGGGGCTGTGGTTGAAATCTTTCCATCCTTATAGTCTGCCTCATCAGGGCCCACAAGGAAATAACAAACCTCTTCATCAGCCTCACAATCGAGGAGCTTTACCTTAGCCCCAATATACACCTTATCATCCGGGAAATTTTCATCCTCAATGATCCTGAAATGAGCAAGCTTGGGCTCCAGTTCGGCAATTCTTCTTTCAACATGTGCCTGGGCTTCCTTTGCTGCGTCATACTCGGCATTTTCGCTTATATCACCATGTGCCCTCGCCTCGCCTATCTGTTTGGATATTTCACGCCTCTTCGGTCCCTTCAAAAAATCCAATTCTTCCTTTAGCTTCTTGTATCCTTCTCTTGTGAAATATGTAGGTCTAGTACTCAAAACTTCCACCTCCATCCTTCCATAACAATTCCAATTACGTTTAGTTTAATTGGGGTCATTGGGATTTAAACCATATTTATCTATCTTTAATAACCGGCTAGCAAAAAAATGAAAATATGCACATCCTGGAATTTAATCTATTATTTATTATCATAATGTTATCCCTTATTCAAGTAATGTAATCATTTTCCAGCGATTCTAATTTTGAGTAAAAAAACCTTTTTATGCCTAATATATATAGTTAAATAAGACAAAACCATATTAAAATTAAATTTATTTAATAGGGTCTAGTGAACTCTTGAAACTGAGAATGGAAAAAACAGACTAATGCACGATTGTCATCAGGTTCATTGTCAATATTTAAAACCTGACCCCGCGGGCCTTAATGCTTACCCCACGGGCTTTAATGCAATTGTTATAATGAAAATTACTGGGAATATAACACTAGATCCTTGAATTTCTCTATTAAAAATGATATTTTTTAATCTTAAAAGACAATTTTATGATTGCAGAGAGCCATGCATATTAAAATTAAATTTGGTTATTTTTTAATAATAAAAAGATAACCTTGTAGTTGTTGAGAGCCGAACATATTAAAAGAAAATTTGGTTAGGAGAAGACAGATATGGAATATAAAAGAGAGTTTTTCCCACGGGTTAAAAAAACAATCATGCCAAGGCCTGTGGAAAGGGAGGAGACTGATGTCCTTGGCCAGAGTGGTATAGCATTGGCAACGCAGGCAAAGATTTATGGGCCGAACTGGTATCATGACCAGGAACAGAATCTTATAGAAATTTACGACGCGGGACCGGCCCTCTGCTTTCGTGATATCCTGCCTAAAAAGGACAAATACTCCAGGGAGGGACTCTATCTTCAACTTTCCATTGCCTACCGGACAACAGAGAACGCGAATGCAAACATACGGACCTTTTCAGGAAACCACATCACACTTCCTAACAGCATAAAAGGTTCAATTTATGTTGATCCTTGCACCTACTATTGGGTTACCGATGATATGACCATAAATATCAATTCCATCTATCTTGATGAGAAATTATGGATCCAAAGAGTGGAGTGGGAATGGGTGAGCAAGGAAACCATCTTTGACGATGAGATTGGGAAAAAGGACCCATATCTTACAAGGGCCAAAAAAGACCTGGATGCCATTTATGCGGAAAAGGAGATTACTGCTGGCCTGGTCAAGGATTTTCTGATAGATAGAATCAAACATGACGACCATTATGCCAGGCGTTGTCTTGCCCTAATGAACAGCGATAAACTCCTTCAACAGGACCTGATATCCCTCTATAAAGACCTTGGGATAAACCCTGCGTAAGGATTAATCCTGTCAGATCCGGGGCAATTTCGCCAATACGTTTTTCTTTCAGTGAAATCCTAATGGAATAAACACCAGAGATTAGCCCTTCAAAAGAGATATCTTCTATTGTGTATTATCCTTATTTTCCATAAAATACAAAGTATATAAATGTTCAGTGTTAAGAAAAACTATCTTGATGGTTAATAAAAAGAAAAAACAGATGAAAAAATCAGAAGAAGCCAAAGACTCATCAAGAATATGGATATGGGTTTTATTAACTATAATAATATTCTTTGGGCTTTGCCTGCGATTACGTTTTGTCTCTACTGCTTCAAAGATCCCATTCAATTTTCTTTCTGATTCAAGCCAATATTTTTCCTGGGCAAAACATATAATATCGGGAAAGGATTTTATAGATGTGTATCACCAAAGTCCCCTTTATCCTTTTTTTCTGGCCTTCATCTTTTCCTTGTCCGGCACCTCTATTCAACATGTCCTTATTGTTCAGGCAATAATTGGAGCACTAAGTTGCTTTCTTGTCTTCTACTTATCCATGAGGATATTCAAAAATCCGTGGATGGGAATCACTTCCACACTTCTGATGGCCATTTATGCACCTGCCATATTTTATAATGGGATGTTATTGATGGCGACTTTGGTGACCTTTTTCAATCTGATTTTTTTAATCGTTTTATTAAAGGCATTAGAGGATAACAAGATATGGATTTGGGCATTGGGAGGTCTTATTCTTGGTTTGAGCGCCCTTGCAAGGGCTACGGTTCTCCTTTTTCTCCCGTTTTTGGCGGTCTTTTTGCTTGGAAAGACCTGGCATGAATACAGAAAGAAAAAGGAAAACTCTAAAAAGAGCAAGATCTCTTTCTTCTTGCATCAGTGCCTTTTTCCCCTCTGTACATTCTTTATATGCACCTTTCTGCTCATTTTACCTGTCACTTTACGAAATTATGTTAAAGGCAAGGATTTTGTTTTGATCGCTGCAAATGCCGGGATCACTTTTTATGAGGGGAATAATCCATGGGCCACAGGTCAATATATGGACCCTCCCGGCCTCGATCTGGGGGAAGACTTTGACGGAGGAAATATTGCAGGCTATTATGAAAAAAGGGTACTCAGCCCATCCGAAATAAGCAAATTTTGGTTTAAAGAATCCTGGCGATTCATTAAAGACAATCCGTTTCAATACCTGAATCTATTGGGTAAAAAACTAGCCTATTTCTGGAACCGTTATGAAATACCCAATGCGGAAAATATCTATTTTGCAAAACAATATTCGGAGATATTACGTCTTCCATTGCTCTCATTCCTGCTGGCAGGATCATTGGGTATTTTGGGATTCATAATGGCCCTGAAAAAAAGAGTGCCACATACCTTCATTGTCCTGCTCTTTCTATTGTCTCATATGGCTGCCAATGTACTTTTTTTTATAACCGCGAGGTATAGATTGCTTGTTGCACCCATTTTAATAATATTCATGGCATATTTTATCCTCTCGATGAAAAAGGAGATACTGGATAAAGGCCCTTTGACTGTTTTAACATGGGTTGTGACAGGAATCCTGGTCTTTTCTTTTGTATCGTATCCCTGGAAGGGATTAAATCCAAAGAATGACTATGCATCCAGCTATGGCAATATAGGCATCCTTTTCCACCTCACTGGGAACCCGCAGAAAGCGATTCGTTATTTCCAGATGTCCATTGAGCATGATCCCACACATATTAAATCATACAACAATATCGGGGGAATATATTATGCCATGGGCAAAAAAGAAGAGGCAATGAAGTACTGGAAAAGAGGATTGGAGATAGATCCTCAATCACCCCTGATCCATCTGAATTTAGGAAATATGTATAAAAGGGAAGGACAGTTGGAAATGGCAAAAAAAGCATATAAAATTGCCGGGGCTCGAATGCCTTATTCCATTAAGATTAAGGAGCTTGAGAAGAGTATGGGATTCTGAAAAAACAATAACTTGTGAGTTTTGATTATATAAACAATCCTTAAGCTTCATGGATTAAATTTGAAAGGCATATCAATCCAGGTGCTTGTGAAACCTCAGTATGCTGGAGCCAAGGACCATTACTCCCAGCACCAGAAGCGCGCCCATCTGTGACCAGAGGGCCGCGACCCCGGTCCCCTTTAAGAATATACCCCTTAGGATCTCTATAAAATACCGCAAAGGATTCAGGTATGTCAGATATTGCACAGGAACAGGCATGTTGCGGATGGGGAAGGCGAATCCGCTGAGCATTATGCCGGGCATCATGAAGAAAAAGGTCGACATCAATGCCTGTTGCTGGGTCTGTGAGATTGTGGAAATGAATAAACCCACACCCAGGGTGGTCATAAGGAATAAAACCGAGGACCCGATAAGGGTAAAGCAGTTTCCCCTGAACGGGATGCGAAAGACCAGCATGGCCACCCCTGTTATCAGAATCACGTCAACCAGGCCCACAAGGGCAAAGGGCAGTGTCTTGCCGATTATCAATTCTATTGGCCGGATGGGTGTAACCATCAATTGCTCCATGGTGCCGATCTCTTTCTCGCGCACTATGGCCATTGCTGTGAGCATGATGGTTACCAGGGCAATAATGTTCACGATTACGCCGGTGACAAAATAGTCGCGGCTTCGAAGATCGGGATTGAACCAGACCCTGCTCTCTGTTTTCAGGGAAGGGAGTTCCCTTCTTACAGGCACTGCCATACCGGGCATCCGGTTCATGACCCGGGTATTCTGCTGCTCAAGCGAGATGCGGTTGGCATACCTGGCAATGGTTTGCGTGGCATAGCTTGAAATAATGGAGGCTGTATTGGAATCGGTCCCGTCTATAAGCACCTGCACCCCCGCTGTCTTACCTCTCAGGATATCCCTGGCAAAGCCCGGGAGCACCCGTATTACAGCCTTGGCCTTCCCTGTATCGAGCGCCTCCTTAACCTCCTCATCCCGGCTCAACACCTTCACAATCCTGAAATATGGTGATCCCTTAAATTCCGAGTACAATTCACGGCTGGCAGGGGTATAATCGCGGTCCATCCATGCTATCCTTGCTTTTTTAACATCCATGTTGATTGCATAGCCAAAGATAACCGTTTGCACAATAGGGGGTATGAATAATATAACCCGCATACGGGGGTCCCTTAACAACTGGCTGAACTCCTTTTTGATTATCTCAAGTATGCGCTTCCACATTAATACTACACCAGCTTATGCTTGATCTTACGGGTCGCTATCCAGAAAACTATCCATGCATACGCGATCAACAATCCCAATTCCACACAAAGGACCTTAATACCCACACCTTTTAAAAAAATGCCCTTGAGCATGGTTATGAAATAACGGGCAGGCACCAGATAGGTAACGACCTGTATTACAGGAGGCATATTCTCGATGGCGAATATGAAGCCCGAGAGAAGGAAAGCGGGAAGGAAGGAGGTGATTATTCCCAGTTGATAGGCCACTAATTGCTGCCTGGCCAGCGCAGAGATCATAATACCGGTGCAGAGAGAGCCGAACAGGAAGATACAACTGGTTAATAATACCAGGATCGCGCTCCCCCGAAGCGGGACCTGAAAGATGAACACCCCCGCCCCTATGGCAATCAGAGTATCCGCCATTCCCACCGTGAAAAAGGCTGCCATCTTCCCCAATACCATCTCCGTGGATCTGAGGGGTGTGGATAATAATTGCTCCATTGTGCCCATCTCCCATTCGCGGGCAATGGTCAAAGAGGTAAGCAGAGCAGATATGATCATCAGGATCACGGCAATCAATCCGGGAACGATATAGTTCTTGGATTTCATCTCGCTATTGTACCAAACCCTTAACCTGGCCTCTACCGGGACAGGGATCTCTCCGCCTCCCTTGCGATCAGATGCCCCGGATCTTAGCTTGAATGAATAGGCATTCAGCATGGCCTCCGCATAACCCAGTGCGATAGAAGCGGTATTCGAGTCGCTCCCGTCCAGCAGGAGCTGCACCTCCGCCTTTTTTCCTGACAAAAGGTCCCTGGCGTAGTTTCTCGGGATCACCACGGAAAGAAGGCATTCATCCCTGTCGATCCGGCCCACGATTGTCTCGTATCTGTCAACAATGCCCAGGATACTGAAATAGCGTGAGCCTGCAAACCTTTCTATCAGCTCACGGCTTTGCGGGCTTTTATCCAGGTCATAGATCAGGGTTGGAATCCTGTCCACATCCAGCGTGAGCGCATAGCTGAACAAAAGGAGCAATAACAACGGCAATGCCAGGGCCATAATAAGGCTTCTGGGATCGCGTATAATATGTATAAACTCCTTCCGGGCCACTGTCTTTGTCCGGCGCAGATTCATGTCGCTTTCAGTTCCTCCTCTTCTATCATTGCAACGAACACATCCTCCATTACCGGCTGAATAGCTTCGAGTTGTCTGACCTCAATCCCTTTTTCTTCCAGTATCCGGCGGATCTTTGGGATCGACCTCACTGAATCCTTCACCCTGATATGCAATCCGGCACCGAACACTGCCACATCCAGGATACCCTCTCCCCCTTCGATCGCCCTCATGCTCTCCAATGGCGCTGATGATTCCAGATTCAACAGGGACTGGGAGCGCAAGGTTTTTTTCAATGACGCCGGGGTCCCAAGGGCGATAATCTTTCCGCCATACATGAGGGCCACACGATGACAGTATTCTGCTTCATCCATATAGTGGGTCGTTACAAAAATGGTATGGCCTGTTTCCGAGAGCTGGTATATAAGGTCCCAGAATCCTCTGCGCGCTATGGGATCCACACCGGATGTGGGCTCATCCAGAAACAAAATCGGGGGCTGATGTAAAATAGCGCAGCCGAGGGCCAAACGCTGTTTCCAACCTCCGGGCAGAAGCCGGGTCATGGTATTCCTTCGTGCCTCCAGACCCGCCATTCTGAGGACATATTCCTTTCTTTCCTTTCTGATCCCTTGAGGCACACCGTAAATTCCACTGAAAAACCGGATGTTTTCTTCCACTGTGAGGTCATCATAAAGGGAGAATTTCTGTGACATATAACCTATGTTTCTTTTTACAACCTCGGAATCGGCCTCTACATCCAGGCCGCCTACGAATGCCCGTCCCCCTGAAGGCATTAGCAGACCGCAGAGTATACGAATGGTGGTTGATTTACCCGCGCCGTTCGGGCCGAGAAATCCAAAGATCTCGCCTTTGGACACGGTGAAGGAGATGTGATCAACCGCCACAAAATCACCAAACCTTTTGACCAGGTCTATTACTTCGACCGCACCCGTATTCAGGTCATTATCTGCCATTAGTCATTACCCGCCATTATTATAAGAAGCCTTCTGAATCAATGCTATAAAAACATCCTCGAGGGATGGCGCAATGGATTTGAATATCACCTGTTTCACTCCGTTTTCATCCAGGGTCTTTTGCAACGCTTCCGGTGAAGTTTGCGCCGGCGAAAGAAAGAGATGCACAACCGAGCCATAAGGCTCCACACTCAGCACCCCGTCACATTTATGCAAAATCTCCCTTGCAGCCCGCTGATCCCGGCACTGCAGCTCGTAACAAACCTCATGCAGGCTATTCTTGATGGCATCAGGGGAGTCGTATCGTATGAGACGTCCCCGGTGCATCATGCCCACACGGTTGCACCTTTCAGCCTCGTCCATATAGGCAGTGGTCACGAAAACCGTTATCCCGTCCTTGACCAGTTGATAAAGGATAGACCAGAAATCCCTCCGGGATACAGGGTCGACACCATTTGTGGGCTCATCCAAAAAAAGTATACGGGGACGATGAAGCAGGGTGCACATGAGCGCCAGCTTTTGCTTCATTCCGCCTGAGAGCTTACCTGCCTGTCTCTTCATAAAAGGCTCCATACGCGTCATCCTGAGAAGACTTACCATCAAGTCCCCTCGCTCCTTTCGCGGGATGCCGAAAAGGTCCGCGTAGAACACGATATTCTCTTCAACCGTGAGATCACCGTACAAACCGAAACGCTGGGCCATATATCCGATACGGTCCTTTACGGACTCAACATCCTTTGACACATTGTAGCCTGCAACCTCGGCATGCCCCTCTGTTGGATCCATCAGACCGCAGAGCAATCTTAAGGTGGTTGTCTTGCCTGCCCCGTCAGGACCCACAAGGCCAAAGATTTCGCCATAAAGGATATCCATGGTGATGTGGTCAACAGCGGTGAGATCACCAAACCGCCTGGTAAGGTCCCTTGTCCTGATGATAACGGAATCATCCGCATTTATTGAAACATCCGCATCCATTAAACACTCTTTGAATGATTATAAGCCCCGAGTTGATTAATTACAGGAGGATTTCGGCCTCAACCGGCATATTCAGCTTCAATTCCCCTTCAGGATTTTCGATTTCAACCTTGATTCTATAGACAAGCTTCACCCTTTCTTCATCCGTCTGTATCTGCTTGGGTGTAAACTCGGCCTCTGAAGAGATAAATGAGAGGCGGCCCCAGAAGACCTTTCCGGAATCGGTCGTCACCCTGGCCTTAGCCCCTAATTTTACCCTGTCCAGGTCCTTCTCGTTTATGTATCCTCTGATCCATGGATGTAACATATCGCCAATGGTAACGACCGTAGTCCCTGCTGCCAACACTTCCCCAACCTCGGCTGCCTTTACCAGCACAATACCATCTATGGGTGAAAGGGCCACGGTCTCCTTTAGTTGAGTCTCTATGATAGCCAGTTCGGATCGGGAGCGCTCAATATTGGCCAGGGCCATCTCCAATTCCTGCTCCTTTCTCTTTATCTCCAGCCTCTGTGCTTTGGCCAGCCGTAAACCCGCCTCTGCCTGCTTGACCTGTGAACGTGCCATTTCGATGTCTTCTTTCCTTGGCCCTTCAATCACAAGGGCCAGATTTTCCTCGGCCTGTTTGAGGGATGCACGAGTGCTTTCATGAGCAGCCTTATATTGTTCGAACAGGGAAGTGGAAATATCTCCTTTCTCATAAAGCACATTGGCCCTCTCCCAATCGTTTTTCGCGCGGGCGTATTCCGCCCGGGCACGATCCGCCATTGCACGGGCCTGCTCTATTTCCTGATCCCTGGAGCCTGACAAAAGCTCCTTCAAACGCGATTCTGCCTGGCTCAATTCCGCCTGACGCAAATCAATCTGTCCCTGGAGGGTTTCCTGCTGAAACTGGATCGCGGTCTTCAATTGGTCAGCCTGGGCTTCGGTTGCAGACAAATTTGCGCGCGCCCGGTCCCGCTGGTGTAATAGTTCCTCCTTGTCCAGAGATGCTATCAACATCCCCTTGCTAACCCGGTCCCCTTCATTAACAGTAAGCTCCTTCAATTTTCCCGGGACCTCAAACGCTATATTCACCTCCAGGGCCTCCACATTAGCTGATATGGATATCTTATGATTATTATTCCTGTTTGTTATCTTCCCGCATACAAACAATATGATGCCAATAACAACTATGAGGGCTATAGGTATTACTTTCTTATGTATTTTCATGGATGTCCTTCCTCCTCAGATCCAACCTTAAAAAGGCTCAACCTAAAACAGCAGAAAACCGATATCTTTGATTCTACTTATTTCCCACTTACAATATGACATAATTATAATATTGTAATCGAAACGCATCCTGATTGCGAGTGCCATTGGCATTGTGCTGCAATTCGAGAAAAAGGACATTCCGGTTCTTGCTGGGGGGCAATCGAAGAACAATACACGCATCTCCGGACGAGTGATAAGAAACATTATAGCGCATTGTAAGGAAAGTCATTCAATGATGTTCGAATTTTTTCAAGCTTATTGTTTTAGGAGGAGGGTTTATCATTAATGACACGTGATCTCTTTCCTGATACGTCTATTTTTATGAGTGTTTTAGGAAGATAGCCGGTTTTTTCTTTTATCAAATCAACACCATGATAATTAACCTTTTCCCCTACACTTACAATATCCGCAATCTTGGCCCCTGCCTTTTCTAATGCCTCAATCAGGCCTATCATAGTGCCGCCTGTAGAAATCATATCATCGACTACAAGCACACGATCCCCGGCCTCGATACCGTTCAGATAAAGATACCCATCAACATATTCACTTGTAAACGGCATTCTAATCTGTCCGGAAAGTCCGGACGGATACCAGCGCACCATGCCAAAGGGCTTATTAACCGCAAGGGCAACCCCGGCAACAATAATTCCTCCCTTGTCTTCTTCTCCGACAACCTTGTCAAAATCCTTATTGGCTACTTTCAGGATTTCTTCACATGCACAATGAAGCAGATCTGGGGAAGTGGCGGGAATTTGCTCGGTGAGAGGATTGACAACAAAAATGTGGTTGTTAACATTAATCAATTCTTTGTTTTGAAAACAGTCAATAAGCAACTTCATTCCCTTCCCCCCTATATTCAAAATTCAAAGATCAAGATTTAAAAATATCAAACTCTGTTCCGTTTCATAAAGGGATTGGTGTGATTTAATCCAGAAGCCTGAAAAATCCTCCCAAATTCGCCTTTTCTTCGAAAGCCTTTCCGCCAAACCTCCTTTTTTTATAGCGTTTTTTTATAACATTCCGAATTATACACCATTTCACTTGTCATATAAATAAGACAAAGAAAACCTCCTATTAATCCAATGGCGGAACGTTTTTTTGATTGAAGAAAATAGACGTCGATTTTTAAATTTGCCTAAAATAAAGGGGCAGAGGATTCTGCCCCCTTGCTAAACCCAAATCTCAGTATATAGGACAACTTAGCTCCTATTGAATTAGCGTCAGATAACCGGCATGCCCCAGATATCCGCCGCAGTCAAAAAATCCATAAAGAGCGTTTCGGATATATTATATGTCTGGGCAAAGGTTATATTAGCCAATAGGTCCCAGGCCAGACCCGGCTGTACAGGAAGTATCGTACTACTAGTCAGTTCAGTTGTCAGAGGGCTTGGCAAACCAGTTATCGGATCTGGTGGTGACAGTATAGGGGACCAAAGAGGCCAAAGGAGATTATACGGGGGAAGAGCCGCCCAATACTGAGCGTAAGAAAATGAATAAGCAAGAAAAACAAACGCTAAACATACTATTATTATAAAAGCCCTGTTTCTCATTTTTTCTCCTTTCTTTAAAGCATTTATACAGGCAATTTTAAATAATTCAGGGATGCATCCTTTTTCCTTTGTTTAATAGACGTAAAAAATTTATTTCTTTCCCTAAAATCTTTGGTGAGATTTTTTGACTAAAAAGATGAGTTTATTAAAATGATGATGAAAATGATGGCATCATTTGAATTTTTCCGGTGACTGAATTATTCTTATGGGATTATAAGGTCCATAAGACATTAATCATATTCACCTCTGATAATGGACCTTCGCTTTCATTTGGAAATCATGCTGGTCGAGCATATCCGCTGCGCGGTGGAAAAAGTAC
>JBLIRS010000038.1:0-15087 GCA_049472415.1 bacterium
AAGACCTTCGGTTCAGGACTTCTACATACTTATCCTCTGTTTTTTATCTCGCCATCAGGCACTCCCAGAGGCAGGATTACCTGAAGGCCTTCCTGAAAAATTTTCGCTTCCTGCCTTTCAGGCCAGACAGGAAACTATCCTGTATTTATAACATCCTCTCCCTGCCTGCAGGAGAAGCAGAGGAAGACGTAGCCGCTTAAATTAAGCAGCTAAAGCCAACTGGCTTGTGCTATAAGTGTTGGCAATTGTGATTTTCCATTTGTTTTACGAGTAAATGGAACTCGGTATGCGATCCAGACCTCAACTATCCCCGTCGAAGCCGTATCGCCCCCTTTTTTTATTATACCATAGATAAATCTTTATTACATCTAATTTGATACAACAATCGTAAAAAACCTTAAAAAATGGCATTGACTTTTTTACTGCCTAAAAAACGCACCCTTGGTTTTTTTGAACATGAGTGATAGTATCATATCCAAATCTCTATTTTAATTAGTTTAGACGAAAAAAGATAATCACCCTTACCATCGAGATAAATATATTTTAAATCTTTTTCTCTTGAAAGGAGTCAATATGCAAATCGGCAAGGAGATTCGGCTTGATCGTATTTTAAACCGACGAACCAATAAAACCGTGATAGTTCCCATGGACCACGGAGTAACTATGGGACCTATCGAGGGATTGGTGAGCATTCCAACAGCAGCCAATCAAATTGCGGAAGGTGGGGCAAATGCGGCCATAGTGCATAAAGGCGCTGCCGTTTTTGGCCATCGCGGATACGGAAAGGACCTCGGACTTATAATTCATCTTTCCGCTAGTACAATTCTCGGCCCAAGACCTGATAGCAAAGTCCTGGTAACCAGCATAGAGCATGCCATACGTCTGGGTGCGGATGGGGTCTCCATCCATGTAAACCTTGGAGCGGAAAACGAAGATCAGATGTTAAGGGATTTTGGCGAGGCAGCAGACAAGTGCTTCCTTTGGGGTATACCTTTACTGGCAATGATGTATCCCAGAGGGCAGAAGATTTCTAACCAGTTCGATGTCAGTGTTGTCAAACATGCCGCCAGGGTTGGGGCTGAATTGGGCGCGGATATAGTCAAGGTTAATTACACAGGTGATCCGGAGAGTTTTCAGAAGGTTGTAGAAGGTTGTTCTGTGCGGGTAGTTATTGCAGGCGGCGAGAAAGTGGAGTCGGACAACGAGCTTTTTAAGATGATAGAAGGAGCAATGGAGGCCGGGGCAACAGGTGTCTCTATAGGTCGTAATGCATTTCAGCACAAAAATCCTACTCTCATAACAAAAATCATAAGCCAGCAGGTGCATGAGGGTTTAACAGCAGAAGAGGCAATGGCAAGACTCAGACAAGGTCTTGTAGAAGGTATATAACATTTTACCCGGCTAAAAAAATATTCTGACTCTCTTGTGTCCCTGTTGTTTCTGATAATAAGCCCTAAAATGGGGAGATTCAAACAGGAGAGGGAAAAAGTTGTATATTTTAAAATGTAGTAATTAGATACAATTGACAAAATTATCAACATGAACAATATCAACAGATTAGACCTAATTTTAATTTCCCGAAATAAAATGTAGTTTTTAACTACGTTTTTACCCCCTTTAATTATTTTTATCATTAAAAAATATTAATCGAATAATTCAATCAAATCAAATAGTTATATTTTTTTTAAAAAAAGGCATAGAATTTGCTGACCTAAACGATAACTTTGAATTTGTTGGTTGTTTAAGTATAACAAATTTTTTTGAAAGTGCTTTGCGTGTTTACTCATTGTGAAGTTTGTATCTTTACTAAACTACACAAATTGAGTTACTAATAGCGTATACCTTATTAAGTATACGAAACATCTTAAACCAAGGAGGTGAAAAAAAAATGAAAACTCAAACAAAGAGAATTTTCATGATGTTGTTATTTATGCCCCTAATAATAGGACTCTTGGTGGCAAACGCGGGCGCTATGCAATTGGACCTCACCGCCCCTGGCTCATCCGGCTCAATAAATGGCAGTATATTCATAACTCCTACGACAATTACATCGGGAACCGGCCTGATAGATTCTTTCGTTCGTATGCAAGCTGCAAATAAAGCTTCCGAATCAGGTTACAATACCGATGGTGTTCTTGAATTCGACACAAAAGGTGGATTATTTACACATTCACTGCAGTTAAGCGCCATTCAAAACACTGTGGTTGATATTAAAGGGATAGACTACTACGAGTTTGTATTGGATGTCAACGAAACAACCGGTAATAGTTTGATCACATTGCATGATTTAGAATTTTATCTTGACGCTAATTCAGACAATTCCGGTTATCCTGCCATTGGTACACTTGTTTACGATTTTGATATTGGCCCGGATGGAGATAGTTCAGTTATTATTGATTATAATAATTTTACAGGAAGTGGTAAGCTCGATTTATTTGCACTGGTCCCGACATCTTATTTCGGAACCGATCTTGACCAATATGTATATATGTTCTCAAGCTTTGGCCAACCTGACGAAGTTGTGGATGACGGATTTGAGGAATGGGCTTATAAGCTGGAAGGCACCTTTACTCCTCCGGATCCAGTACCGGAACCTGCCACTCTTATCCTTTTTATTACTGGTATAATAGGCTTATTTGGCATGGGAATTAAAAGGAAGTGATAAATAATTAATTTTTGAAGTTAGAATACAAAAAAGGCTATATCATTTTAAAATGATATAGCCTTTTTTATAACTTTCATTAAAAAAATCATCTGTCCACAAGTTCATGAGGCTAACGCAGAAAAAGAGATAAAAGTGTAGTCTCTGCCTACGTTTTTATGATGCCTAATTATATGGTTATAAAAGGGCCTAAACCAAATAGTTGAATTAATTCAAATAGTTATAACTTTAATAATTATGGCACAATATATGCTTTTTCTTTTTTTAGACAAAATTTATATTCATATTTAATTTAAAAGAAAGTTTAGATTTCAATAAAATATCTAAATTTAAAAAAATGTATAACAAACATAACAACCTGAAAACGATGCTAAAAGAGAGAGAAAGGAGACATGCAAATTGTTTTTTTTGCTTATACTATAGAGATTAGTGATCTTACTTATGGTTTCAACATATAGAATTATCTGTATAAGACAAGAAAGATAAGAAGGGAGACAAATCATGCCTAAAAAAACAATAATAATATTTGTAATTGCATTGATAAGTTTGCTGGTATTTCAAATATCAAGTTCATTTGCTGCCGCGCTCATTGATATATCCGATCCTAATAATCCTAACATATATACAGGCATTATGTCGTCAGCCGACGGTTCCATATGGAGGGTTGTGGATGATACGCCCACGGGGACAGGTGTTTACCAGCCATTTTTGAGATATCAAGGCACAGGCGTCGAAACCGGATTGAACACTGACCTCAAGCCCCCACCGTTTAACGACAAGATGCCAGTGGATCAATATACGAGATCAGTATTATTCAGTGACCTGGGTGTGGTTGACTTTGGCGGAAGCAACTATTTTTCATTCACACTTGATTTCAATGAACCAGGTTCTAGTACACGATTTCTTTCATTCGATAATTTCGATATATACCAGGGAAGCACGCCGGATGCCGGAGCCGGAGATAGTCTTGCAGGACTGACACTGATGTTTGATTCCAATACAACAGTATTGACTGATTACACACTTGCCAGTTCAGGCAGCGGTAACGATGATATTGAATTTCTGATCCCGGTTTTTACCTGGACGGAACCGTATATGTACCTCTTTATTACTAGCGGGGGTTACGTTGGCGGAGCCCATGATTGGGCTGCCGGTGATGGTTTCGAAGAAGTACGTACAACGGGTATACCGGAGCCCCCGGTTCCTGAACCGGGAACACTGATCCTCTTAGGACTTGGCCTGGCCGGGCTGGCAGGGCTGGGGATAAAGAAATATAAGGGTTAAACCTGATTCGAGTATTATTCAAAAAGGCAAAGCTGGAAACGGCTTTGCCTTTTTTGTATTCACTCCATATTTAAATCCAAATACAATATGCTATTAACCGGGTCTTATTTTATGGCTTTCTTTTTGATTTTTAGAGTATCTTGGGCTATATTAGAAATCTTAAGACAATCTATGGTTTTCATTTTTTAACCTTTTTTCAAAACAAGCCGAAAATTTGTAAACTCATAAAAAAGGCATTAAAGGATTTATTAATATGATTTCTGATCGCTCAAAGCTTATAACACCATTCCTTGTTATGGAGATCCTCGAAAGGGCATCGGAGCTTGAAAAAGAGGGAAGGCATATCATCCATCTCGAGGTGGGAGAACCGGACTTTGAAACACCCTCCTGTATCAAAGAGGCTGCTATTGAGGCACTCAAGGAAGGTAAAACCAAGTACAGCCATAGTCTCGGAATACTTGAATTGAGAGAGGCAATCTGCGACAGCTATCTGAAAAAGTACGGTGTTGCCATACACCCGGATCAAATAATCATAACCTCAGGGACCTCTCCCGCCATGTTCCTTATATTTGCCGTGTTGCTCAATCAAGGGGACGAAATTATTCTCTCTGATCCCCACTACGCATGTTATCCCAGCTTTATTCATTTTATGGGGGGAAAGACGGTAAAGGTGAAGGTTTATGAAGAGGATGCGTTTCAATATAAACCGGAAGACATACAGTCAAAGATAACAGATTGTACAAAGGGGATTATTATAAATTCCCCTTCCAATCCTACAGGCAATCTCCTTACACCGGAAGTTATGGAGAAGATAGCCCGGCTGGGACCCTTGATTATATCCGACGAGATATATCATGGGTTGGTCTACGAGGGGAAAGCGCATACAATCCTGGAATATACCGAAAACGCATTTGTGATTAACGGTTTCTCAAAGCTCTATGCTATGACGGGTTGGAGGCTGGGATATCTGATTGCCCCAAAGGAGTTCATAAGGCCCATGCAAATCATCCAGCAGAACTTTTTCATATCTCCCAACTCCTTCGTCCAGTATGGGGGGCTTGCGGCCCTCACCTTAAAGGAGGCAGAAGCCTCGGTACACATGATGGCTGATATCTATAACAAACGAAGGATATTTATAATACCAAGGCTCAGAGAGATCGGTTTTGGAATCACGGTCGAGCCGACCGGTGCATTTTACGTTTTAGCCAATGCCAGGCGATTTTGTCCGGAAAACTCCATGCATTTTTCACTGGAGCTTCTTGAAAAAGCCGGAGTGGCAGTGACTCCAGGAATCGATTTTGGTGAAAACGCGGAAGGATATATCCGTTTCTCGTACGCCACCTCCCTCGAAAATATAGCGGAAGGGATGGACAGGCTTAAAAAATTTCTGGCGGCAAGGCAATGATTTTTCATTTAAGTTTATTTAATAAATATGGAAGGATTTAACCCATGTGCATTGAAAAAACCGATTGGGAAAAGGTTGTCGAATTTCACGGACACAGTTGCCCGGGACTAGCTACAGGGTATAAGATTTCAAAGATAGCATTAAAGGAAATAGAGGGGAAAAGGGCTGAAGACGAAGAACTTGTGGCGATTGTCGAAAACGATGCCTGCGGTGTCGACGCCGTTCAATTTTTAACCGGGTGCACCCTGGGTAAGGGCAACCTGCTTTATCGTGACTTTGGAAAACATGTATATACCTTTGTCTGCAGAGATAGCGGAAAGGCCATACGCATCTCAGTGAAAGGCTCCATCTGGAAACATAATGACGATGATAAAGATTATAGGGGGCTTAGAGAACGAATATCCGCAGGCAAGGCAACAAAGGAAGAAAAAGGATTATTCAATCAACTTAAGGAAAAACGTATTCGTTATATCTTAGAGTCGCCTGTGGATGAATTCTGTTCCATACAGCATATCAGTGTACAATTGCCATCCAGGGCAAAGATCTTTAATTCAGTGACATGCTCCTATTGCGGCGAACAGGTCTCTGAATCACGCGCCCGTGTATATAATGGACAAATAGCTTGTATTCCTTGCTCAGGAGAGTATACTAGGGGCTGGTAATGGGATAAGCAGAATAATCCATAACTTGAGGGGAGGATATGATGAGAGATGATCCTTTTGCGGATATCGCTCAGTTTCTGAAACAGTTCAATTTTTTAACCAGCAATTTACCCTTAGTGATTCTGGGAATACTGGTTCTTATCTTTGTTTTCACATCCTGGTTTACCATAGGGCCGGAAGAAGTTGGGGTGATCTTACGCTTCGGGAAATATGCCCGCACGGTCCAGCCTGGCTTGAATTTTAAAATACCCTTCGGTGTTGAGCAGGTAGAGAAGGTGCCGGTTCAAAGACAGCTTAAAGAGGAATTCGGGTTTCGTACTGTAAAGGCAGGTGTTGTTACACAGTATTCTCCCAGAAAGTATGACGAAGAGTCCCTGATGCTAACGGGTGATCTAAATGTGGCCTCAGTAGAATGGATTGTACAATACCGGATAAGCGATCCCTACATGTATCTCTTTAAGGTCAGAAATACCAATATAACACTCAGGGATATATCAGAGGCCATCATGAGGGAAGTTGTGGGTGATAGAACAGTGAATGAGGTTTTGACGGTTGGCCGCCAGGAGGTATCCAGCAATGTTGAAAAACGAATCCAGGAATTATGCGACCAATATGAAACGGGAATAAGGATCGAACAGGTAGTGCTTCAGGACGTGACGCCGCCGGACCCTGTAAAACCTTCATTCAATGAGGTGAATGAAGCTCAGCAAGACCGTGAAAAATTGATCAATCAGGCCCTATCCGAATACAACCGTGTTATCCCCCGGGCCAATGGAGAAGCAGAACAGACCATTCAACAGGCGGAAGGCTACGCACTTGACAGGGTAAATCGATCACAGGGTGAGGTAGCGCTGTTCAATGCCATGTATCAGGAGTATAGAAAGGCCCCTGATGTAACCAGGCAGCGCATATATCTGGAGACATTTAATAAAATACTTCCAAAGGTCGGGAAAAAATACATATTGGATCCGGATGCCAGCGGGATAGTTCCACTCCTGCAATTGGATGATTTATCGGTGAAAGGAGGTTCAAAATGAAGCCTCGCACTTTAATAATACTTATATTCGCGGCAATAGCCATCCTTATAGTATATTCTTCAACATATATTGTTAATGAGGCTCAACAGGCCATTGTAACCCAATTCGGCAAACCTGTGGGTGATCCCATAACCGAACCGGGAATCCATTTTAAGCTGCCATATGTTCAGAAGGTACATTATTTTGATAAGCGATTCCTGGAGTGGGACGGATATCCCAATCAAATTCCCACTAAGGACAAGCGTTTTATCTGGGTCGATACATATGCGCGCTGGAAGATCTCTGAACCTTTGCTTTTTTTTCAACGGGTACGGGATGAACAGGGTGCACATTCAAGGCTTGATGATATTGTTGATGGTGAAACCCGCAACGCGGTTGCAAAGCATGACTTAATAGAAGTGGTTCGTTCATCCAATCGAAGCCCATTGGAAATCGAAAAGGAAACATCTGATGATGAAAAAAGCACCCTGGAGGAGATTCATGTCGGAAGGTTAAAGATCTCTGATGAAATATTCCTGAACGCCACCGAACGCGCAAAGGATATGGGAATAGAGATATTGGACTTTCGCTTCAAGAGAATCGACTATGTAAAAGAGGTACAGCAGAAGGTGTTTGAACGTATGATCTCTGAGCGCAAGCGTATTGCGGACAAATACAGATCCGAAGGCCAGGGGGAAGCATCCAGAATAAATGGCGAAAAGGAGCGGGAATTAAAACGGATACAATCAGAAGCGTTTCGAAAGGCAAAAGAGATCATGGGTGACTCGGACGCAAAGGCCACCCAGATCTACAATTCAGCATATAATCAGAGTCAAGAGGCCAGGAATTTCTATGAGTTCCTGAAGACCATGGAAACTTATGAAAAGACATTGGATTCCGGAACATCATTGATAATGTCAACAAAGGGAGATTTCTTTAAATTTTTGAAAAAACAAAAATGACAATCGGCATTTAAGGAATATGTCTAGACAGACAGATCAGGGATTTTGGTCCTCATGGCATTTATCAATATTATTCTTAAGGAACTCAAGAAGCTTCTTAGTCTTTTCAACTTCCGCCATTTTCTCCCGCACGTTATCCATTTCCTTATCAAAGCTGCAAGCACCGAAATTACAATCAACATTTAATAATTCACTCAATTTATATCCCAGGTCCTTTAGCTCTTCATTTAATTTCTCTATCTCATGCTCAAGTATTTTTTGTTCTTCCTCATGATTCACTGTTATCTCCTCCAAACCTTATTTCATTTCAATATGTTTTGTTCTCCTTCACCTATATATTAACCATAAAAAGGTATTATCGGCTAATTATAATATCATTCTTGCGCAAACTTCAAATATAAGGTATCCATATAAAAAGGATATATATTAAAGTATAATATGAGAATAAAGAATTTCTAAGGCTTTTTTCCTGAGTTTATCTCCCTGAGATATTTCCATTCTTCTAAAAACCTTTGTAAATGGACTCGTTCCGGTTTTGTGCCTTCACTCTTTAACAAATCTTCTACTCGTTTCTGTTCCTCCCGATATTCTTCAGATGTGAAATGTCCTCCGAAATATGAAAGTTTCAACCATAGTAAATAGGTTGTCAATGCATCACATTCATTATACGCAATGATTTTGTCAAGTTCCCCGTTAAGCCAGAGATTGGCAACCTGTTCCCCGTCAACATCCATTTTACCGGGAATTCCTGACACCACGGCCATCTCGTTGAGGGATGGATTCGATTTTCCTCTCCCCCCCAGGATCCTTATTAGATCTACATTCCAGTCACTGAAATCCGAAAAATAATCCTCTCCTTCCCATGGTTTATCGGGACGCGCGCAAAATTCAGAAGCCTGTATACCATTTGCAACACCCCGTTGTATCAAAATCTTGAGATCGGCTGATAAAGAATTATACCCAACTAATTGCGGCTTACGCTTCCCTAAAGCCTCCAGAAAGGTCCTGATAATACTCGCCTCTTCTATATGCTTTAAATCTGATGAACCACTCGGCAAGGAGTGAAGATGTATCTTTATTCCATCTGTTTCTGCGTATCTGGTCACGAAAGAGATAGAAACAACACGGCACAAAGCCGTTTTAAGATAGGGCATCGGATCTTCCTCTGTGGCCCCTCCCTCTTTCCACATCCTCTGAATGATCTCAAACGCAGACATGGATTCCGGCAATTTATATAACAAACGTCCTGCCAAGGGGTCAGGGACCCATTCCGCATCAAAAACCCAAACTTTTTGATAAACCTTTTTGAACATGCCCGGACCTCCAACCTAAAAAAAATATGATACTGTAAAAATCTACCCTTTGTATCCTTTTAACAGATTTCTTGACAATATGAACTATAACAAAGTTTGAACAAAAAGTTAATCTTGGTTCCCAAATTATTCTTCTACTTTGGCAGCAGATGTCCTTCCTTTAAAATGGAAAAAAAAGCGAAGCACCTTTTTTGTCCGGTCACTCAAAATTTTTCCGGTAAAATAGCTGGCTGCCGCCTTTTTTGATATCTCGGAAAGTGTAGGATATACATGAATGGCCCCTGCCAGAGTCGAAAGCCTCAGTCCTCCGCTTAACGCCGGAATCCATTCATGTATAAGTTCTCCGGCATGTGCACCTATGATCTGACAACCAAGCGGTTTTCCCTTAGGCGTCAACAGCACCTTTATTTTTCCGAGTGGTTCTGCATCTGCAAGGGCACGATCATTTTCCTCAAAGGAATCCTCCAGCAACCTGTAAGCCACCCCTTCCTTCTTGGCCCTGGTTTCGTTCAATCCTATGCTTGCCACCTCCGGATCGGTATAGGTGCACCACGGAACCTTTGAATAGTCAGCCCTGCGAGGGAGATGCAAACAGATATTACTAAGCGCCACCCCCCCTTCATATCCCGCGACATGGGTAAAAAGAAATTGTCCGTTCACATCACCACATGCGTAAATATGTGCAATATTGGTACGCATCCTCAGATCGGTTGTTATGCCTTTTGTTGAAAATTCCACACCGGTCGATTCCAGTCCCAGTTCATCCACATTCGGCCTTCGCCCTGTTGCCGCAAACAAGGCATCAGCCTCCAGTATTTTTACCTTCCCCTCCCCTTTTGCAGAAACTACGCTCAGGGATATCTTTTCCCCTTTTTTCTTCACTTGAACGGCCTTTGTGCCTGTAAGTATCTTTATGCCTTCCGCTTCAAGACGTCCCATAAGTATCTTAACAATATCCGGATCTTCAGCTCCCAGGATCTGATCTGTAACCTCGACTATTGTCACCCGCGAGCCAAGGCGCTGAAAGGCCTGTGCCATCTCCAATCCTATTGGTCCGCCTCCAAGTATGATAAGACTGGCGGGGAGTATCTTTTGTGAAAATACGTTTTCGTTAGTCCAGTAAGGCACATCGTTAATACCCTCAACAGGGGGAATGGAAGGTCTCGAACCTGTAGCAATAATCCAGGCCTTCGCCGAAATGTTTGTTTCATCAACCTTTACGGAATGTTCATCCAAAAATTGGGGATGACCAAAAAAAACTTCTGCACCCAATCTGCGGAATCTCTCAGGAGAATCATGCTCCTGAATCTTTTCGATCACTGAATTCACCCTCTCCATTATCTTATTTAGGTCTACGGGGACCAAATCAAGACCGGGAAGGCCGAATTCCTTTAATCTGCGGGCAAGTGCCCATACTCCGGCAGTACGAATCAATGCCTTAGACGGAACGCAACCGAAATGCAGACAATCCCCTCCCAGCTTATCAGACTTTTCTATGAGAATGGTTTTTGCTCCAAACTGAGCGGCTCCTGCTGCTGCAGTAAGCCCTGCCGCACCTCCCCCGATAACTCCAAGGTCGTAATCAAAATTTATCATTGTTGTCCTCCATGAACAGAATAATATTCCGAGCCTTTTTTATTAGATTACATATGCGTTTGCATACTCTTACTTCTCTAAAGCAGCAAAAAATATTCAACTACATAATCGCATATATTCCGAAAAATGGCCATAGATTTACATCCATTTTTTCACGTAAATATTCGGATGTGTGGCCCTAAAGCTTACGTCACTGTGATGAAGGCCTTTATCAAAAAATACCAATGACTCCTTTTTACGAGTCGTTAGGACTTGAGACCTTCCTGATTACACTATTAAAAAGGGGGATAATTGAATATTAAACACTTAACTTAATAACATTGATTAATATTTAACAATCAGCATAAAAAGTACTTTGCATATTTGCATAATTATAATAATAAATCCTAATTAAAGTTTATGTCAATTCAGTAAATTCAAAAAAGATCTATTATTGAAAAAAAATCTCTTTTAAAGTAGTATGGAAAGGAAGAAAGAAATTGGTTAACAGCAATAAAAGGAGGTAGAAAATGTCAGGCTGCCATGATATGAGAAAGGGTGAAGTTTTTGTCTGCGAAGATTGTGGAATGGAATTAAAGGTTATTAAAGAATGCAAAGATGCAGGGGTTGACGCCGCTGAGTGTTCATGCCATACGGAAGAGAACCCTTGTTCTATAGAGTGCTGTGGAAAACCGCTCATTAAAAAGGAATCCTGATCCGCAGACATGATATTTTTTAAATCTTAAATAAGATTGGTTTATCTATTTGGCGCACGAATTGCGGCATTCAATCTAAATGTCTATTACACCGGGAGCTTAAAATGCAAAATTCCGTTAAGATGTATTCGCTTAGTACCTGCATCCACTGCAAGGCCACTAAAAAATTACTAAATGATTGTAACGTAAAATACGAATTCACGGATGTTGACTTACTTGAGGGGAAAGAAAGGGCCGCCATACTGGAAGATATAAAAAAATTGAATCCGGATTGTTCCTTTCCTACAATAGTCATTGGCGACAAGGTTATTGTCGGGTATAAGGAAGATGAGATTAAGGAGACCCTCGGATTATGAACGAGGCGGAAAAACTCTATGAAACGTTAAAAAAGATTCAGGAACCAAAAGGGTATTTTTTCAACAAAGACAAAGACCGGGTTCTTGATCTCCTCGATTCCCTGATTGTAAATAAAAAACGTTATGGCTATATGTCCTGTCCGTGCAGGCTGGCCTCAGGAAACCGTGAAAAGGATAAGGACATATTATGTCCCTGTGTATACAGGGCACCTGACGTGGTAGACTATGGGAGTTGCTATTGTAATCTTTATGTATCCAGGGAATGGAATGAGGGAAAGATTCGACTTTCATATGTCCCTGAAAGACGACCTCCCGAAAAGATATCATAGAGACCTTCTTACCTAATATAGCTTCTCTTTTTACCAATAAAGACCTTGTAACATGAAAGAGGGTCCCAGCCCTCAATCCCTCTTCCCATATTAAAAGGCACTGCAGGGCACCCTCCACTGCACATATTAATATACTCGCAATCCCTGCACTCATTAAAAAAATCCATTCCTCGTGAATATCGCTTCCGGAAATATCGAAATCCTTCTGAATTAAGCCAGATAGCCTGAAAAGGCTCATCTCTTACATTCCCCACTGTAAAATCCCATAGGCGGTCACAAGGAATTACCCATCCTTCAGGCCGGATAGAACATTCTTTGACACTTCCGCCACAGCTTGTTATTTTGTGCGAACTTCCGGATGTTTGGGAAGAGATATCCTGCTTTGAAATGGTATCCATCATTTCAATCCCCTGCATCAATGAACCGCTTACCAAGCGGGGATATTCCCTCTTAAGTTTTCTTAACCGGGCATCTACATATTTTTGCTCATCAAAGGAAAGGAACAAATCATCAAAATGTGATAAAGCACTGCCCTGTGGCAGCAAAGATGAGAAGCTGACCCTGGATGCGCCTGCCCCTTCTGCAAACCGGACAATCCTTTCCATCTGATCTTTATTGTTTTTGCATACAACCACAAAAAAACTGAAAGGTATCTCCCATTGGTGTAATAGTTTTATTCCTTTCAGCATCTTTTCAAAACTCCCCTTTCCCCTTATCATATCATGGACATCCGGATCGGCTCCGTCCAGGGAAACCTGCACATCGTCCACACGACAGGACCTCGAAAGGAGAGAGAGTATTTCTTTGTTACATAGTGTGCCGTTTGTATTGATGGAAATCCTGAAATGATATTGTGAAATGTGCTCTATAATCTTGGAAAAATCCTGGCGGATAAATGGCTCACCTCCGGAAATAAGCAGATAAAAAACCTTAATTCGGGCAAGCTCATCAATGACGTCTTTCCATTCCTCGATGCTCAGGTCTCCTGGCGCATTCTTTGTGGATGAAACCGCGCAATAAAGGCAATAAAGATTACACTGATTGGTAATGTTAAGGGTCACCTTCTGTGGCGCTGAAAATACCTTCATAAATATCTTATAGTTCTGACCTTTTCATAGAGCAACAGTGGAAGGTCCGGTGATGCAGGCACCGGTAGCCCTGTGTCCCCTTGAGCAGGAACCAATATCCCCGGCCCCTACGGAACAGACTTTGTCTGTCTGCCCCACTAAACAACCTCCCACCGCACTCCATCCGTTTATACATGCAGTTGCTGTAAATGTGCTGCCGACAAGGCAGCTCGACACACCCATGGCCTGCTCAAAGCTCCCCCCGATCTCCTTGATAACAGGAGGCTCATACTCCCTTTTTTTCTTTTTCGAATCTGACATCATGGACTCCTTCATTTTCAGACTGAAGGATTAAGGATGCTTCCCTCTCACCCAAAATCCTCGATTCAGGGAAAAGGCCTTTTTGAAAAACCTCGTCACAGATCTTATAAGGATCTGTCAAAGATTGGTCATTAAAGAGGGTTTCGGCACGGCAAAATCCAAGGCATTGATATTTAAAAAGGCATCTTCCGCATATCCCATTCATCTGTAAAGGTATCTTTTTACGGATTTCCTTAAAAAGCTCTCCCTCTTTCCATATGGCAGCAATGCCCTTTTCTTTCACATTTCCCATTATTAAACTTTTCTTCCTCTTACCTATTCCGCAGATGGAAACATCTCCGTTGGAAAGGATTCCACAGATATTCAGGATATTGCATTTACATAATGAATGCTTCGAGATATCTTTGATTCCCTTAAGAGCCGGGGGGAGGTACAGGTCGATATGCATATCCGGATAAAGGCTAGCGAATTCCCCCTCAATCCTTCTTTCAAGGGCCAAAAGCTCTTCAAGCGGGAGGGCTTCGCATCCCTGGTTCCTTAGGGATTCTCCTCCCAACAGGATAAGCGGATTTATTTCAAAGGATTTCACTTTCAATTCATAGGCCAGACGAAGCGTATTCTCCAGATCATTGGCGTTTATTTTTTGAAGACAAAAGATGATTTGAGGATAAATCCTGTTTTCTATGAGCAGTTGAATCCCATTCAATGTCCTTTCAAAACTTCCCTTTACCCCCCGAATCCTTTCATGAATATGTGACACACTTCCGTCCAGGCTGACACCGAAAAGTGTTATATTATATCTCTTAAGCCTTTTAACCATTTTTTTTGTAAGCAATGTCCCATTTGTTTCAAAACCGAACTGGAGATCATATTGGGAGAATCTATCCAGATATTCGAAAATATCCGGATTCAGGAACGGCTCTCCGCCGGTAAATTTTATAAAGGATAAACCAAGGGGAAGTGCGTCCTTAACGACCTGCTTCATTATCTCCGCAGAAATATTTTCCTGGTTCTGCACCTGGTAGGCTTTCTCATTGGTTGTAAAAGAAGGACGGAGCCAGCAATGAATACATCTCAGATTACAGGATTCTGTGGGATAAAAGTAAATGGAGCGTAAAGGGTAGCTAATTTCATCTTTTGATATATTATGCATAAAGACCTCTAACAACTCTCTTCTTGTATCGAGAGAAATTCCAGTTTTTCCAGATCTGTCAGGAATTTCAAACAGTCCTCTACAATTTGTTCCTCAGGTATTTCCGGGTAATCTGAACATATCCTGCTGATAATCTGGTCCGGAGTTTTTGATTTATCACACAATCTCCAAATGCTTGTCCCTGTCTCATTTAAAAAGCAGATACGTCCGGTATTCGGATCAAACAGAAAGGAACCTTCTTCTTCCTCTCTCAGGACAATATCTTG
>JBLIRS010000039.1:0-14861 GCA_049472415.1 bacterium
GGGTACAATTGATGCTGATGGGGATGGTTATTCTGAAATACAGGAGGATTGTAACGACTCAGACGCCAGCATCCACCCCGGAGCCTCTGAAATCTGTGGCGATGTTATAGATCAGGATTGCGATGGGAGAGACCTTGCCGATGTGGATAACGATGGTTATAATTCCGTTGAAGTTGGCGGCACGGACTGCGATGATCGTAATATGGCTATCCATCCGGGGGCGCCGGAAATAAAAGGGGACGGAATAGATCAGGACTGTGACGGTGATGATAATACCAGCACCAGTGTTTATTGGATTGAAGATCCTGATTCCTGTGATGGTATGGGCTGGGAAGGTGACTGCGATAGTTGTTCAAGTGAGTATGAGATAGAGCTGGAGTGCCCTGAATCTTAAAGAAAAATATCCCGTTCCTAATTAATGTACTTTTCACCCTTTATTGAAGCAAGTCCGGTGGTATTGCGAATATTAGCTCCCAGGCTCCTGTCACTTTATATTCAAGACAGACAACACCGCCCTGTCGAAAACCAACAATACTGGAGGATTCTGAATTAAGCAGGGCCAGTGAAACAAGTTTTTGAAGAAATGGAAGATGACTTACTATCATTAAATCTGAGCCTGCGGATAAAATATCATCAAAGACCTTTTTTACAGGGTCATTCGGGGCAAGCCCTTCCCTTTGTTTTATTACATCCCCTGGCAATGATAATTCTTTAGCGATTATTTGAGCGGTTTCAACGGCTCTGGTTTTTGTGCTGTGCCATATAAAGTCCAAACCGGCTCCGGACTTTTTTAAAAAACGGGCTGTTTTTATTACATCCTGTTCTCCCTTTTCAGTTAGTGGGCGTCTTGGATCTATGTCCCCTGATGTAGCTTCGCCATGTTGAACCAGGTATAATTTCATTTTCGGTCTCCTTTCTTTATAATTCCTCCCCATCTTGTGTCATAAAGATCGAGCCCAATTGAATACTCCTCACATCCTCTAAATTTTTTATGGGGCTGATAAATGTAATTAATCCCTCTGACAAATCAATATCTTTTATTATGGCAAGCGAAAGTGTATTGTTGTCGCAATCACATAAGCCTATGAGGAGATTGAGCCAGTTTTGTTTTTTCTTAAAATTGGGTATCATCCCGTGTAAGCCAATTTCCCCCATAGATAAAAATCTCAATTTTGAATCCTCAAAATAGCTCTTAAATCTTTCCCTTCTATGCAGTTTTCTTATTTCAGGGGATTTGCATTTCACCGACTCCGGGGAAACCTTGATTCGGCATATCTCTATCCCCTTTCTATATGATATGTTTTTTAGCAGGGCACTGAATTCCTTGTCCTTCTCTAAGGCAATTACCAGGGTTGGACTAATTAAATCTATCTTCTGGAATTTAAATTCTTGTCCAATGGGCCCTTCTATAAAGCCCGAAGTATCTATCACTATATTTTTCGCTTTCATCTCTATGGCTTTCTCTACAAGTTTTTTTGCCGCCACGATTGTCTGTAGCATATGAGCCCTTGGAGATGTTGATCCCACAAATCGCATGTCTGCCGGGTAAAGCATGCTGGAAGAGGTTTTGCTGATTGAGAGTCCTACGGTAGCAGGGGGGCCTATTACAGATTGACCTAAATCAGCGTCTATAAGAGCAGCAAGCTCGGATGAAGTGCTTAGATTTCGATATAAAAATTGAGAAAGTGTTGATTTGCCCGCATCTATTGCCCCTATTACCATGATAATATTTGAGATGCCATTTGCATTGATCCTTTTCAGCAACCCTTCCCAACATTCTGGAATAACAATGTCTTTCAAAAGGAGGCCCTCTTTAATGGGGATAAATCCAAAATGTAAAATACAATTTGCATTTTACATTATTTATTTCACACCAATACGGTCATAAAAATGTGAATGATTTTACTGTCCAGGTGTACCAGCACCTTGTATTTTCAGATGGTTGCCCTTTAATATTACTTTGGCACCCAATATCTTATTAATCAGCCAGAGATTTGAATCTATATGGTCATTCATGAAAGGTATGATGTATTCGCTTTCTCCTTCGGCTAAACCTGCATATAAAACCAACTGATCAGCGGCAAAACGATCCACCGTGGCACCGGACCGAATGTCCTCCAGCAGATTATTCGCAACGGAGCGGCCTATAAATTCGGCTGTTCTCCCTAACTTCCCCGACATATCCGAACCTATTATACATCCTCTGTCTGTTATTGCATAAATAAACAATGCCGCACCCTTTTGGTCAGCGGATTTATCCTCTATAATCTCAAGCGAGGCTTCATGTCCGAATCCAGACAATAACTGGTTACAGGAATCAGCCATCCTTTGGCTGACATTTCTTTCATTCAAATGTGAAGAAATGGCAACGCCTTTTATCTTTATTATGTTGCCCTGCTCCGGCAATTTTAGAGGTTTTAGATTTCCTGTTACAGATTTTACCTCTGCTTTTAAAATCCCTTTGCCCGTGGGTACATAACCGGGTTTTACAACTTTTATTTCAGCATTAATTGAAAATCTTTTTAGGAGATTCAAAAGAACATGTTTCATATGAAAGGCATTTGGAGCAAAATCCTGAAATAGTCCGCCGGAAATTATGTAAGAGGATTCACCGCCAGACATGCAGCCCAGAGGCAAAAGACAAAGGCACATCATTGTAGTTGATCCTGCGGTTCCTATGTCCCAATTGAAGTTGCCGGATCTTATTTTATCACCGGGGTTGAATATAATCTCATCAGATCCGATTATTGCTTTTTTTGACGATCCGCCGGTTAGCTCACAGCAGGCTTCAACCGCCTTGAGATGCTGGGGGCGAAGCCCTGGCTTTTTCCTCTTTGCGCGAATGTTTATGATATGCAGGTCCTTTTTAACTATGGATGCCAGTGCCAGGCAATGCCGGACAATTGTGCCGCTGCCGGATTTCTCAGACCCATCTATATGTATGGTTTCCCTCATAATTTTATAATTCCTCCAGCATCAATATTACTTTGAAAATTTTTAAGTAAAGTTAAAAAATACCAAATTTTTCTTTTTTCCGCAATGGAGATAGGCATCGATCTTTTTAAAACGGAATTTATATTTCAAATTTAACCGATTTCCTTCTTGACTGTATGTTCCATTGACATTATTAATGATCGTTAGATATACTTTTATTTGTAATAAGGAAATCTTTATCGGATATGGATTCGGCTGATTAACAGAGCATAACAATTTAAAATTTTAATTGGTTTTTTTGAAAATTTTCAGGAGGTAGTAATGAAAATGAAAAAGATAGGTTTAAAAATTAGTTTTTTTATATTAATAGTAACCTTGATGTTTGGAATGGCATTTTCAGTTACGGGAGCGGAGACTGAAAAAACTGAATCAAAGCCAGACGAAACAATTGTGTGGGGGAAGACCTTTGGGGGGAAGCATATCGATAAATCTTATTCCATTAGTCAGACATCCGACGGGGGCTATATTGTCGCCGGAGAGACATTCTCATCGGGATCGGGTAAGGCGGATGCGTATGTTATAAAACTAGACAGTAAAGGCAAAAAGGTTTGGGAAGAAACGTTTGGTGGAAAAGAAATAGATAATGCTTCGTGTATCCAGCAGACCTCTGACGGTGGATACATTATAGCGGGAAGTACACAATCATTTGGGGCGGGCAAGGCAGATGCCTATGTAATAAAACTAGACAATAAAGGCGAAAAAGTTTGGGAAAAAACGTTTGGTGGAAAGGAATTGGATAGCGCCCAATCAATACAGGAGATCTCAAAAGGCGGATATATACTTGCAGGAACTACTTATTCATTGAGATCGGGCAAAGGAGATGCCTATATAGTAAAACTGGATGAAAAAGGGAATAAGGTTTGGGAAAAGACGTTTAAGGGGAATGATACAGCAAGGGCTCACTCAGTTAAACAGGTTTCCGACGGTGGATACATCTTTGCCGGAACTACTTATTCTTTCACCTCGGGCGGGGGAGAAGCCTATATAGTAAGGCTTGATAGTAAAGGTAACAAGGTCTGGGAAAAGATGTTCGGAGAAAAAGGACGCGGTTTGGCAAATGATATCAAGCAGGTCTCCGATGGTGGATACATTGTTGCCGGACAGACTGCATCCGGCGAGCCGGATAAAACTGCTGCCTACATAATAAAACTGGATAATAAAGGGAATAAGGAGTGGGATAAAAAGTTTGAGACAAAGGATTTGGATGCGGAATCCTTTGTTTCGGGAAAAGAATTGAAAGGGGCCAATGCTAATTCTATCATTCAAACCTCAGATGGTGGATACATTGTTGCCATTTACATATACTCCAAAACGAGAATAGAAGATGCCTATATAATTAAGCTGGATGGCAAAGGTAATGATATTTGGAAAAAAACAATCGGGCTGAAGCAACTGGATAAGGAATATGCTGAAATATTCAGGGAATCTGCCAGTATCAATGCATACTCCATCAATCAGACTGCTGATAAGGGGTTTATTGTTGGAGGAGAGATTACCGATACCAGCAAGGGTATATCTGATATTTATATTATTAAAACCGATCCGAATGGAGTCGTCTATTAGACAGATCAGGAAATGATCCGGGGAATAAAAAGACCAGAGAGCCGCTAAATCTAATAACGTATTGAAAATTTGTGCTTATTAAATTTTTAAAAAGGAAGTATTTCTACCTCTTCCCCCTCATAAGCTCCTTCCGAATCCGCAGGTATCCTTAGTATTCCATGAGCCCTGACCAGAGTGGAAATGAGCCCGGATTTTCCGAATAAAGGACTGGCTAATATTATGCCATTTTGCTCTTGATCCAAGCTTAAGAAAACCCGAACAAAGTCCTCCTTTCCGGTTGGTGAAGAAATGTTCCTGGTTAACCTGGCCCTGATTTTCCCTGTTAAATTTAGAATTTTTGCCTCCAATGGGGATAGTGAGAGCCCGGACAGTCTTTGAACAAGAGGGCCAACGATCGCCTGTGCCACAATCATAGCGGATGCCGGGTGGCCAGGGAGGCCTATTATGGGGATTGAACCCGATTGCCCTATAATGGTAGGTTTGCCGGGACGTATGGACAGCCCGTGAATCAGGACACCCGGTGGACCAAGTTGTGTAATGGCCTGAAAGGTATAGTCCCTGGTGCCGACAGAACTTCCACCGGATATGAGCACGCAATCTGACTCCTTCAGAACGGATTGGACAGCATCTTTTATGTGGTCAAGATTGTCGGGGCAGATACCCATAAGGATAGGGTCCCCGCCGGATTCCCGAACGATTGATGCCAGTGTATAACTATTTATATCTCTTGCCTGAGCGTTTTTGGGTTTTCTGTCAATAGGGCATATTTCAGGCCCGGTTGAAAGAATGGCAACCTTTGGCCTTCGATAGACCTGTACCTGGGGCATACCAAGCCCTGCAAGTACACCGATATCCTGTGGCCTGATTTGATGCCCCTTAGGAAAAAGGGACTCTCCTTTTCTTATATCCTCTCCCGCCCGGATCACATTTTCACCAGGGGCTACATCCCTGGTCACTTCAATCATATTCCCTTTATTACAACAGGGTTGAGTATATTCTATCATCACAACTCCATCAGTGCCTTCCGGGAGCATGCCACCTGTTGGGATTCGTATGGCAGTATAGTCTGAAATGCCAATCTTCTTTGTAGAAACACAAGGACGATTGCCTTTTATGTCTGCAACCTCCCCGGTGCCCATAATCACTTCGCCAATAACCTCCATAAAAATAGGTGTCCCCTCGGATGCTCCAAAGGTATCAGCAGCTCTAACAGCGAACCCGTCAACAGTTGCCTTGGAAAATTGAGGGAGATCTTCCTGGGAGGTTAATTCTCTTGATGTGATCCTTCCCAGGGCGGCGATTAAAGGAACGGTTTCTGAAGATATGCCTAAAGGTATATGCTTGTTAATCACCGAATGGGCATTTTCCAGGCTTGAAGTGTCGAGAAATTCTGCGGACATCATCCCCCGGAGGCGCTTTCTTTCTCAGTTTGCTTTTTTCTGAATGCCACACGGCAGCCAATCACACTGATTTCGTAAAGAAAGATTAAAGGGATAGCCATAAGGATTTGAGTGACCACATCCGGTGGGGTTAATATGGCAGAGGCTATAAAAATGATCAAGATGGCGTATTTTCGGTTTTTAGTTAACATAGTGGGCTTTACTATTCCTATTTTGGTAAGAAAAAATATGATAAGAGGCAATTCAAAGATTATTCCGAATACCAGAATGAGGCGAAAAGCGAACCCGATATAGTTTCCAATAGTAATATTTGGTGTTAAAGCATTGGTTTTGTATTTAAGAAGGAAGCCAAGCCCAAAGGGCAGAATCAGAAAATAGGCGAAAAGAGCGCCTGATATAAAAGATATGGTTGAAAGAATGACAAATGGGAGGGTATGCTTTTTTTCCTTTATTTTCAGGCCCGGGGAGATAAATTCCCATAGATGATATAATATAAAGGGTATCGTAAGTGCCAGGGCAGTGAAGAAACCAAGTTTGAGATGGGCGAAAAATGCCTCGGTTGGAGAAAGAAATACAAGGTTATATCCACTTATGGGTTTGCGGATAATATCAAGAATCGATTCGGAAAGGTAGAAACAGATCACAAATACAACTGATAAAAGTATAATTACCCTGATAAGACGGAAACGGATTTCTCCAAGGTGTGAGGTAAGGGGAACCTTTTCATCAAACTGGATCTTTTTCAGCTTCATGGTCAGCCGTTATTGTCGGGTTTTTTTTCAGAATCGGATTCGGAGAACGGGGCCTGGTCGGCTATAGGCCCTTCTTCTATTCCGGTCTCGGGACTTTTTTTCTGCTTTTCTTCGGCCTTATTATCTGTTTTTTCAGGCTTTTGCCTTTCAACCTGATTTGTCTTTTGAAGAAGTTTTTTCTTTTCTTCTTCTACCTCAAGGTTTTCATGAATACTGTTGCGAAAATCTTCTGCAGCCTTTTTAAATTCAGCAAGGCCCTTGCCTAGCATCTTGGCAAGTTCGGGGAGCCTTTCAGGGCCGATTACAAGAAGTGCGATTATAAGAATAACTATAAGCTCTGTCATTCCAATGCCAAACATCTTTTAACCTTCTTAAGGATTCAATCCTTGGATAAAAATTTTTTCATGATAATTCTCCGCAATTCGCTGTTATTGATATTGCCAAAAACAAGGATATTTTATGGTAGCTTGGGTGTAAAGTCAATATAATTTCATATACCTATATCAGGTAAATTTGTTCAAAATGATAAAATATAAAGTAAAAGAGTATATTTCTTTATTTTTAAAAGGAAAAGAAATATAATATTTATATAAGTCATGAAAAACAAACTAAATTAATGTCATGGGTGTTTTCCCTTTAATATAAAGGTATTTTGATGTCAAAGATGGCGTATGAAAAGGAGGTTATTCTTCTTGTAGAGGATGAGCCGGATATAGCAAACCTGATAGAGCTTCTTCTGGAAGGTTGCGGATATAACATAATCTGGGACAGGGAAGGAAAAAAGGTTTTAACCATTCTGGAAAGGGAGCCACGGGTTGATTTAATTTTGCTTGATCTGACTCTTGGTGAAATGGATGGCCTCGAAATTGCCAAAAATATAAGAAATAATAAACGATGGCGCGACCTTCCTATAATAATGGTTACCTGTCATAATCGGCAGGAGGACAAGATAAATGGTTTGATGGCGGGAGCTGATGATTATATTACAAAACCCTTCAATAATGAGGAGCTCGTTCTTAGGGTTAACACAAGGCTCAGGATCAGAGCCCTTGAAAACCGCTTGCGAATTTCTGAAGAGAAGTTTCGTCGTCTGAGCGAAAATGCTCAGGATATAATTTATAGAATAAACTCTGATCAGCAATTTGATTATGTGAATCCGGCAGTGAAGAAGATCACTCATTATAGTCAGAAAGAGATATTGGATATGGGGCTTCGGGGCTATCTTAAACTCATACATGAATCTGACAGAGATATGATGGCCAGAGGTCTTGCAGGATTTCAAAATAAGAAAGGCAGGACAGAGATAGAATATCGATTTAGGGGCAAAGGAAGGGGCTGGATTTGGCTGCATGATAAAAGAATCCCCATCTATGATAAAAACAATAAGTTGATTGCAATTGAAGGAATAATCCGGGATGTTACAGAGCAGAGAAAGATGGAGGCGAAAAAGATACAGATGGAAAAACTGAAGGCCCTTCAACATCTGGCCGGTGGCGCTGCACACAATATAAACCAGCCTCTCTCATGTATTAAGGGGTTTTTAAAGATTTTCGAAGACAAATTATGCCAGACAAAGACAGATGAGGATCAGGAGACATTGGCGGATGTTAAGCTTGTTGAAGAAGCCGTGGACCGGATTTCCGATATAGTTAAGAAGCTCCTTTCCATCGATACTATAGAGACAGAGTCATATCCTTCAGGAGGAGAAATCCTTGATCTGGAGCGTTCGAGTCAGGTAGATTAATGAAAAAATAAGGGCCGGATAATATCCGGCCCTCTCTGGCAGATAAATATAAATAATATTAATACCAATACCACAAGCCGGAAGCAGTCGCAGAAGGTGTAGTAGTAGCAGGAGTAGTCGTGGTAGTGGTTGGTGTAGCAGTTGTGGCCGGGGTCGTTGTTGTCTGATTCCCTAATAAAGACTGTATCAGCAAGAGATTATAGATGCTGTTGCCACCCATGCCCATCATGCCGCCATACAGTCCACCATACAGTCCAAGCCCACTGTATAAACTACTGGTAAGCCCACCATATAAACTACTGGTGCTGGTAAGCCCACCGTATAATCCGCTATAAAGACTTCCAAGCAGACCTCCATACATTCCCATCATTCCACCGAACAATCCGCCATAAAGACCGCCCAGGCCATACAATCCTGATAGACCGGTAAGGCTTGAGAGATCCAGACCACTTGTTCCGGTTGTGCCAGATTGTCCCAATAAAGAGAGAAGGTAGAGGCTCCTCAGGCTGCTGCCACCCATGAGACCGCCATACAAACCTCCTCCATACATGCTGCCATATAATCCTCCGTATAAACTGCTACCATACATCCCGCCATACAATCCTCCATATAGGCTGCCTGTCAGGCTTGTTGTGCCAAGGCTGCTTAGCAGGCTGGAGCCGAAAAGTCCCCCGTACATACCGGAAGAATAATATGCAAATATAGAATGAGGAGATATTAAATGTGGAGTTATTATAATAAGAATACAGACCCAAATTAGGCTTATTAGCTTTACTCTCATTATCCGTTTTCCTTTCATATGCTTTTCTGAAGTATCATTAAAATTAACCTTGCCTTGCGTTGAATCTCAAAATTCCCTCAAAAGAATCAGGATCTTTGGGAAATTTGCACCCCCTTTCCTGTACCAGGCATAAAATTATTATTCTATTTTAGCAACTTGTCATTAAGGCTTGATAAAGTTAGATGCAATGGGTGTGCCAATAAAAAATAGCAGAAAAAGGATCGCTGTAAATTGGAATACTTTAATAAAATTAATTAGTTAAGCTATTTTTGAAGAGTGAAAAATTTTTTATACAGTATTCTTTTATGAATTATAAATCACGATATGAAAAATAATACATATTGTAAACAAAAAGTGAATTAAAATGACAATTATTCTTTTGGTTTGTTTAATAAAAATAGTTCTGTTTTTGAATACTCATATTCAGAAAGGGAGTCGATTCCCATAGACCTGCATTCCGACAGCATCCCTATCCCTTTGGATTTTTTGCCTTCCCATATATGTTTTAAACCTGAATAGAATAGTGCCTGACACTTATTGATAGGGTTAAATTCGGCTTTTGAAAAGAGATCTTCCTCTGACACATCACCGGCATAAAATTTTATCAGAAGTACGTCCCATCTGGAGGACATAATTATATTTTCAGGCAATGAGTTTATGGCACGATTCATTGGATGAGGGATTTCATCCTTTTTTCCGGCTTTTCCCAGGGTGACTGCCAAAAATAGATAGTTATAGGGATCCGAAGGCATTATTTTTATGGCTTTAGTGTGTTCAGCAATGGCAAGGTCATACTTCTCTTGAAACTCGTAAACCTTTCCAAGATTCCGGTGGATGTAAAAGTTGTTGGAGTCAAGTTCCAATCCCTTTTGATATGACTGTACGGCCAGGTTAAAATCCCTTGTATCATTAACATAAGTATCTCCAAGGTTAAGATAATTGATGGCATTGTCAGGTTCAAGTTGAATAGTCTTTTTGAGGGCCTCCAATGACTTATCATATTTTTTTTGAAGCCTGTAAATCCACCAGAGATTCCTATATCCCATAAAGAGATCAGGTTTTAGGCGGAGTGCCTCAAGTGTTTCCTGAAGGGCAAGGTCATATTCGGACCTTTTCATCACATAGCTCCACCCCAAATTCAGGTGAGCCTCAGCTAAATCGGGGTCCAGGTTTAAAGCCTTTCGGAATTGTTTTATGGCTTCGTCCCAGTTTTTTTGTTTTGTATATAACTCCCCCAGCTTGAAGATTTCCAATGCCTCTTTACGTTTTTCATCCGCTGCTTCGCTTTCAATAATATCCGGGGTTTCAGGTGATTGAACGGGAGGATTTTCAATGCTCGCCAATACGCATGGAAGATTTTTCGGGCTTAATGGAAAAATCAGGCCAAGCCCAAAGAAGAAAATGATTATAAACGCCAATGAAAAAGATGTATATAAAAGATTTTTTTGCTCCATAAAATAAAACTCCCAAGTTTGTTAATTTTATCCTTTTGCTTTTTCCGTTTTTTGTGGTTTTAGAGAACCCTTAAATATTGCGGATATCTCCTCAGGCGGGACGCCATTTTTATCCCATCCTCTCTTTTTATAATAGATGTCAAGCATTTGATCGTATTCTTTCATTTCTATCTTTTTGCCGCCATATTTTCCCGACCTGATGGGACTGTCGAACACTCTGCTTGCGGGGTAATCATCCTTCCTCCCTATCCCCAGACGATTGTTGATAAGGCGGGTAAGGTCATATATCTGTTTTGATCTGATAAGCAGGTCGTCCAACGTAAGATCGAGTCCGGTTGTGGCCTGAAAGAATTTTTCATAGGAACGCTCCGGGAAACCCAGTTCGATCCAAGGAAGACGGCATACGCCTAACATATCAAAAAGCGGTCTGATGGTTTGGTGATATATGACCAGGTCAACCTTTTCTTCTAACCCCCATTCTGCGCCCATCTCCATTTCTTTTGCAATGGTCCATGCCCTTGTGTGATGGGCACCTATATCGGATGTGCCATAGGCAAGGGCCATAGAAGCGGCAATTCGGGCCTCATAGGCGGATTGCTCCAGACCTTTTGTCTGTGAAAGTATAGGCTTAAGCTGTGGCCATTTTTCCAGCACCTTTTTTGATCCATCTGCCAGGATCGCGCCAATCCCATCTCGATGAGCAATATTTTCTATAAGCTCCAGGATACGATCTTCATCTCCCCATTGAATGGGTGGTCCACCCAAATCCTTATTTGTAAGAAGCCCGGCCTGAGAGCCTTCAATAGTTGCTGCGATCAGATTCCCAGTGGAAATGGTATCTATGCCATAGTCATCACAGAGATGATTTGCTTTAATTATAAAAGAGAGATTTCCTACTCCGATATTGGAGCCCAGCATGCATGCCGTTTCATATTCAGGTCCTTCACACACTGTCCCCTTATACTTTCCTTCTTTTACGAGACAAATATTCCCGCACGCCATAGGACAGGCAAAGCAAGCCGTATCCCCGATTTTGTAATGATCTTCCATTGTATATCCATTTATTTTTTCCGCATCGTTAAAGCAACCATCAGCAAAGTTATAAGAGGGTAGGGCATCGTGTACCCTTAGATAATCAATAACCGTCATTAATCCCTGGTGTTGCCATAGCTCAAAATAGGGATGGGCCTTTAGCCTGGAGAATGCCTCTTGTGAAAGCTCATACAGCATATTAATATCGAAGACAGGTAGATCTTTGGTGCCTCGAACAGCGATAGCTTTTATATTCTTTGAACCAAGGACTGCTCCCATTCCTGTCCGGCCTGCGTTTCTGCTCCAGTCAGAGTTTATGGTTGCAAAACGGATCAGATTTTCTCCTCCAAGTCCGATTGTGGCGATCTTTACGCATGGGTCGCCCAATTCTTTTTTGATCTGGCCTTCCGTTGCCAGTGTGTTTTTCCCTTTAAGATCGGGATCAGGGATAATCTCCACACTATCATCATCTATCCATATATAAGAAAGCTGCTTTGCTTTTCCAACCAGGCATATGGCGTCGTATCCGGCCTGGCGTATCTCTACTCCAAAGCTCCCTCCCATACTGCTATCGCCATAAATGCCGGTAGCGGGGGACAAAGAGACAAATGACACCTTGCCCGAAGAAGGTAAAAATAGACCTGTAAGAGGTCCCGGCGCAATGGTGAGGATATTGTCGGCAGATAACGGTTCAAGTCCTGGTTTGAGATGGTCCCATAGAAATTTTGCACCGAAGCCTCTGCCCCCTATATATTGGATCGCAAAGTCGTCACCAAATCTCAAAACAGAAGTCTTGCCCGCGGAAAGATTTATATAAAGGACCCTGTAATGGTAGCCTCCTTTAACCTTCATCTCTTCTCCTCTCGATTTCCGCATATTTTATTATCTTTCTTTCTCCCTTTTCTTCATATTCCACTTCTTTCATGTGGGCATACTTAAGAAGATTTGCCATCCTTTGAGGCTGTCCAAGCATGTGCTCAGGAATATAAACGATTGCCCTCTTGGGACACGCCTTAACGCATTCCGGATCTCCCCCGCACAGATCACACTTGAACGGAGTCCTTATATCATCATGGACAAAAATGCATCCAAAGGGACAGGCTATAACACATTTGGTACATGCTATGCATTTTTCCTGATTGATTTCCACGACTCCGTTGTTTTTAGTGATGGCTTTCATCGGGCAATTTTCCATACATTTAGGGTCCCCGCATTGATTACAGACAATGGGCATCCTGATAACTGGATGAGGATAAGCCACCATAACCCTTATGGCGCTTTTTTTAGGATTATTGACACTAAAATGTTTAATGGCACAAACCAGTTCGCAGACTCTGCATCCGGAGCATCTTTCAGGAATAATCGTCAACTTTTTTTTCATTGTCTCTCCATTGTGGATGGTTGCGTGTGAGCTGCAGAAATTCATCTGTAATTTCAAAAGGATACGCTAAACCATAAAACTGTTTAATACCTGCATATATAAAATTTATATTAAATTTATCATTATATCAATCAATCTCTTTAAATTTAACATATTTACCTGTTTATAATCAAGGCAAATTTTTTATTTTGTATTTTTTTATAATAATTATACATATATTAAGTTGGACCAAAAGGATAAAATGTTCAAAAAAGGATGGGTGTAATGAATTAAAAATGAACACCTATGGAAACAGAAATCATTGTAAGAATTTAAAATTTTTAAAAACAATATGTTAGCAGGAACAAATTTTTAAAAACACATTTTTTGATGGCATTCTTTTTGCTTTAATTGAACTGGATTAATAGAAAACTGTTCTTTGGGGGGGTAAAATGTCTTATAGAAAAAAACCAGCTTTTTTTGCCATGAAACTGTTTATTATAATCTTTATAATCATTTTCTCCAGGCCAATAAAATATGGAAGGGCCAGTCAAACCGGCGATTTAATTTGTGGAAGCGAAGGGAATCAACAGGCCCCTGCAGTGGCTTTCTCAGATTCTGACAGCTATATCATAGTCTGGCAAGACTTCCGTTCCGGCACATCCTTTGATATTTATGGCGCAGGTTCCATTGGCGGAGAGTCATTCGGTCCCTCACCTATTTGCACTGCTTCCAGAGACCAAAAACACCCTGCCGTGGCATGGGACGGAGTCCATTATATAGTAATCTGGGAGGATGACAGAAGAGGGGAGTTTTATGATATCTATGGTGTTCGTCTGGCTAAAAATGGTACATTGATGGACAATGATGGTCAGGCGAGTTCATCAGGAATACCCATATGCACCGCATCTAATGATCAAATGCATCCCGATTTGGTTTGGAATGGAAGGGATTGTTTTCTGGTTGTATGGGAGGATTACAGAAACAGTGATGCGGATATATATGCGGTAAGGGTTTCCGAAGACCTTAAATTATTTGAAGGACCCGCAGGGGATAGCGGATTTATTCTGTGCCAGGTTGGAGGTACTCAGTCAGCTCCGTCAGTTGCATGGAATGGAAAGAATTTTTTTGTGGTATGGGAGGATTTTATTTCAGAGGAGACAAGGGATATAAGGGGATCAAGGGTCTCCCCGGCGGGTGAGGTTTTAGATGATATCTTGGGAGGCGGGATTGCAATAAGCATGGATCACGATATCCAGTGCAATCCTTATATAGCTTCTGATGGAAAAGGATTCTTTGTGGTTTGGAATAATCATACATTGAATCATGGATATCCCGATATCTATGGCATAATGGTTTCTAATGAAGGGCATGTATATCAAAATGAACCTTTAGCCATAAGCACGGCAGTATATAATCAGGTCAATCCGGCAGTTTTCTGGGCGGAAAATAATTATATCTGCTTTTGGAAGGATGATAGGGATAATATTGTAGACATCTATTGGACCAGAATGAATAACATGGGTGAACTTTTGAATGGAAACCCTGATGATGGTGGAACAGCTCTAGGATTAGATATGATGCAGGATATAAGAAAAACGGATACGCCTCCCGGTGCCGCCTTTTTCCATTCAAAAGGGATAGTCGTATGGGAGAAGGATTATGCAGGTCAGTTGGATATTTATGCAAAGCAACTGATTCCTCCGGTTCCTCCGCTTATTGATTGGACTGCTGAGTCAGGCTACGAATCCGATGGTATAGAGCCTGATTCGGGTTATGGC